>JAKSKQ010000001.1 GCA_024401675.1 Bacteroidales bacterium
TCAGGGCGGTTTAGGGACTTTCACCCGTTAGAGTACGTTCGTGCTGGACGAACTAAAAAAGCCGGCCCGAAATGATTCAGGCCGGCTTTTTTATCGGATTGCTTTCTGCTTAGGCGGCTTTGCCGTCAGAGCCGAGAACATTGACAATCTTGTGAGTGTAGAGTTCTGTCATGAGATCGCGTGCGGGACCGCAGTACTTGCGGGGATCGAACTCACCGGGCTTTTCTGTGAAGACCTTGCGGACTGCAGCAGTGAAGGCAAGACGGCTGTCAGAGTCGATGTTGATCTTGCAGACTGCGCTCTTGGCTGCTTCGCGGAGCTGCTCCTCGGGAATACCGACTGCATCGGGAAGTTTGCCGCCGTTGGCGTTGATGATATCAACATATTCCTGGGGAACTGAAGAAGAACCGTGGAGAACGATAGGGAATCCGGGGAGCTTCTTTTCAACCTCGTGGAGCACGCTGAATGCGAGCGGGGGAGGTACGAGACGGCCAGTCTTGGGGTCGCGTGTGCACTGCTCGGGTTTGAATTTGTATGCGCCGTGTGAAGTTCCGATTGAGATGGCGAGTGAATCGCATCCTGTGCGGGTAGCGAAGTCGATGACTTCCTCGGGCTTGGTGTAGTGAGATTCCTCAGCGGCAACCTCATCCTCGACACCGGCGAGAACACCGAGTTCAGCTTCTACTGTAACATCATACTGGTGAGCATATTCAACAACCTTCTTGGTGAGGGCGATATTCTCCTCGTAAGGAAGAGCGGAACCGTCGATCATGACTGAAGAGAAACCGAAGTCAACACAGCTCTTGCAGATTTCATAGCTGTCACCATGGTCGAGATGGAGGCAGATCTGGGGCTTCTCCCAGCCGAGTTCCTTCGCATACTCCACAGCACCCTGTGCCATATAGCGGAGAAGGGTCTGGTTAGCATAGTTGCGGGCTCCCTTGCTGACCTGGAGGATGACCGGAGACTTAGTCTGAGCAGAGGCCTTGATGATGGCCTGGAGCTGCTCCATGTTGTTGAAATTGAATGCAGGGATGGCGTAGCCACCCTTGACGGCCTTGGCGAACATCTCGCGAGTGTTCACAAGACCAAGTTCTTTGAATGATACCATAATTGAGTATATAATTTACTGTTGAATTTTGGCTTGGTCAAAATCACGCAAATTTAGTAATTTTGCATCAAAATTGAAACCTATGGAAAATAAAAACAAAGTCGTGATTTTCTGCGCTCCTTCGGGAGGCGGCAAGAGTACGATAGTCAGACATATAATGGAATTGTATCCGGAAATGGAATTTTCGATTTCCGCCGCGTCGCGTTCTCCCCGTGGCACCGAAAAGGACGGGGTGGAATACTATTTCATTTCGGCCGATGAGTTCCGCCGTCTCATAGCTGATGACCAGTTTGTCGAGTATCAGGAGGTTTATGCCGGAAACTATTACGGTACTCTCAAGAGAGAGGTTGAACGGATATGGGCTGCAGGGCATCCCATAATTTTTGATGTGGATGTCAAAGGTGGAGTGAACCTGAAGAAATATTTCGGTGACCGGGCCCTGTCCATTTTCATCACT
The DNA here is from genome assembly GCA_024401675.1 of Bacteroidales bacterium. GTDB lineage: Bacteria > Bacteroidota > Bacteroidia > Bacteroidales > UBA932 > Cryptobacteroides. Next base: position 1,569 of record JAKSKQ010000001.1, read on the forward strand.
GCACCTTCGATGGAAATTCTCGAAAAAAGGCTGCGCGGCCGCGGAACCGATTCCGAAGAAGCCATCTGCACACGTCTTGCCAAGGCTCAGTCCGAAATCGAATACGCCCGCGGCAAGTTCGACTGTTATATTGTCAACGACAAACTTGAACAGGCCTTCGCCGAGGCGGAAGAGGTTGTCGGGGACTTTCTGAAATAGACGCTTTTCGGAAAGCGTTCCCTATATCAGGTTATCATTATGAGAAAAGTGGCTGTCTATTCCGGTTCGTTCAACCCTCTCCACAAGGGGCATCTCGCAGTGGTTCGCCATCTGTTGGAGAAGATGGACTTCGATGCCGTGCGCCTGATTGTCTCGCCTCATAATCCGCTGAAGGAAAACGCCGACCCTGCATCAGCCCGCAAGCGTTTCGAGGATGCCCGCTCGGCCGCCGGCAAATATCCCCAACTGGCCATCATCGTGGATGACATCGAACTTGGAATGGAGGCCCCGCAATACACCTGCCGTACCCTCGATGCTCTCCGTGCCGCCCATCCGGACGAAGTCCACACCCTTGTTGTGGGTGCCGACCAGATAGAGGATTTCCGTCGTTGGCGCGACTATAGCCGCATTCTTCTGGATTATGGAATTGTCGCCTTTCCACGCAGCGGCTATGCCTTCGCTTCTGCCGCCCAGTCCCTCAAGGCCGAAAATCCCGCCTACCGCATCACCCTCGCTAACTTCGACGTGGTTGACATCTCCTCCACCGATATTCGCAGCGGTGCCGTGTCACGTGAAACAGCTCAGTGGTGAGCGGATTTCGTCACCGGCCTTTGGGTGAGCGACCGAATTTCCGGCGATATCTTTGGCTGAAATATTTGGCGTTGCTGAAACCTAGCCGCTCTGCGACTTCCCCCACACGGTAGATACCGCTTTCAAGCATCTGCTGACCGTGGCGAAGCCTTATGTCTTCTATGAATTCACGGGGAGACATCCCTGATGCCGCGCGCATTGTTTCGCTCAGTTTCGATTTTCCCATATGCAGTTCAGTGCACAGGGTTGTCACATTGAGTTGTTCCGAGTAGAGATTTCTCTCTACGACTGCCGTGGCGGCTGAAAGGAAACGCTCGTGTTTGAGGATAATTTGCGATTCGATGTTCTCCTGATTCTCCACATAACCGGCAATCAACTGGTGCATCTTTCTGGTTCGGGCATATATTTCTTCAATTGCTTCTATGCCTCTTGTATGCGATCCGTGTTCCCGGAAAAATTGTTCAAGGTCGGTGAGGATGAGATTGACAGGAGTGCGGAGTTGGAGTGAGATATCGTGGAATTGCCGTACTTTGTCTTCATTCTCTCTGTCCTTCATTTTCAGTTTCTCTCCCATCAGAGCCCTGTCGTAAGCATTTCGGATAAACCAGACCGTGATGGCGAGTGCTGCCAGAATGAACATTATCCGTGCAATCAGGGACTCGTGCCATTTGGGCAATATGCGGATATTCAATGAAGCCTGGCATTTCACATCCGTTCCGCTTTTGCCTTTTATTATAAGGGTGTACCGCCCCGGTTTCATATTCATGAACTGCAGCGGTCTGGAAATGTCGAAGTCAGTCCACTCACTGTCCATTCCGCTCATTATATAACTATAGCTGACGGAATTGATGCCGGTGTAGTTGAAGTCGGTCAGGTGGATTGAGAAGTTTCTGTCTTCCGGTCTGATTTCAAGGCGGTTATCGTAGATGCCATCAAAAGCCAGATGATAGGATGCGGCGGAGGATATTTTTCCCTCGTCGAGTATCTGTATGTTTTCAGAACCGAAAATCATCAGTTTCCCGTCTCGAGTCCACAATTTTGTGGCTTTATCTGTAGAGAGAGTCCCGGCTCCTTCGTCAGTGTCGAACAGGCTGGATGCTCCGGTTTCGGGATTCAGTATCTCTACGCCGCTTCTTGTGAAAACAAGAATCTTCCCCGAAGACAATGGGATGACTCCGTTCGTGAAGTTGTCGTGCAGGTCAGAATTGTCGGTAGTGAATGTACTCATCACGCCTGATGTATCAAGCCGGATCACTCCGCCGGAAGTTCCCGCAGCCCAAAGCACCCCGTCGGAGTCGAAACTGATGTCGGCAATGCTATAGGACGGTGTGTCAAATTTCCGAATGTTCCCGTCTGAGGAATATTCGTATATTCTACTACTGCCTATCCATAGTTTGCCGTCTCCTCTGCTTGCCAGAGCGTTGACAAACCCCTTGACTTCATTTATCTTCCGTCCTGCTGATTTTTCCCTCTGCGGATCAAGCATTGTAACACCTCCTTCGCCACCGATGAAAAGGTCGTCCCCGACCCGGCAGATAGCCGATACGCTGTGTGGTTTCCCGTCCGCGAATGGAATACGTTCAAGTCGCCCGGTGCTGATGTCATAGTGGATTATCCGTCCCATGAACTCTCCCGCCCACAATGAGTTGGTTGGGGCGTCATAGATGGCGCACTGGAACTTTATGTGTTCGGTGCCGGGGACTTCCTCCCAGTCGCCTCCGAGAGATTTTCGGTACATCCCGTAGCCATCGGTTGTGACCCAGATACAGGAATCGGGAGTCTCGACGGCGCCTTTGATTTTATGCATCCGGCTGTGTTTGGAAATGTGTGAAAATGGATTGGACTGCAGGTTGCAGTAGAAAAGTCCGTCGTAGAAGGTACCTATCCATAGATTACCGTCCCTGTCTGTCATCAGGTCGCATATTGGGCTTCCGTAGATTCCCCGTATGGGAATCTCGTCTGTAATTCCCGTGGGTGATATTCTGAAAAGGCCTTCCACGGTTCCTGCATAACGGTTGCCTTCGCTATCCAGGGCGACGGCCCGGATATCTTTCCATGGGAGTCCTTTGAAATTCTCCTGGGGTATGACTCCTCTGCCCTCGCTGATAGAGCGCGTCCTTGTGTCTATCCGGTAGATTTTATCGCTGCTCTGGTGGCATAGGACAAGGTCTCCGTCTCCACTGCGGGCAAAGCGGTACCTGAGTATCGGTTCGTGGATCCAAGAGAGTTGGCGTCCGTTGAAACGATAGATTCCGAAGTTGGAATTTATCCAGATGGCGCCGTCTTCACTCTGCTCCACGGAGTAGATGGAAGAGGATGACAGGACCTCCAGACCTTTCTGCTCTGTAAGAGAACAGAAATTGATTGTCAGTGATATGAGAAGTGTGCAAAATATCAAAACGGACAAAATTATGTATTTTATCGGACAAACACAACCCCTGTCACCTTTATATAAATGTAAATTTGCAACAGAAGTTTTTCAAAAACGAAATGTCCGCTCCAAGAATAGTCAGATTTTTGTCCGTTCTGGCACTGTCAATACTGCTGCCACTCCAGTTGTTTGCCCGCAATATTCCGGTCAGCGGTATAGTGAGGGATGTGGTCGGCGCGCCTCTTGCCGGAGTCTATGTTTCCGAGAAGGGGACGGGGAATTATACTATTACCGACTCAGATGGTCTTTTCAGTCTCGAAGCAGCCTCTGATGCGACACTCGAATTTTCGCTTATTGGTTTTCAGACAGGCACAATAGTTCTGTCAGACAAGACCGGCTCCGCCAATATCGTGCTCAAGGAGATTGTCAGCGAGCTTAACGAAGTTGTTGTCGTGGGATACGGTGTGCAGCGTAAGGAAAGCGTCGTAGGGGCCATTTCGCAGGTTGACGGATCCGCCCTTGTGGAATCCGGAAGCGCAAACATCACAAATGCCATTACCGGAAAGCTCCCAGGGGTGACCACTATCCAGACCTCGGGCCAGCCCGGAGAAAGTGACGCAGAGATAGTGATACGCGGAGTTTCCAGTTTCGGCAGCAGCGCGCCTCTGGTTCTGGTGGATGGAGTCGAAAGGGACTTTGCTTCTATTGATCCGAATGAGGTCCAGAACATATCGGTACTCAAGGATGCGTCCGCCACAGCTGTATTCGGTGCCAAGGGCGCCAACGGAGTGATAATCGTGACTACCAAATCCGGCTCCGAAGGGAAACCCAGGATATCCCTTTCTTTCCAGCAGGGATTTTCCGATCCCATAAACACCCCCGTCCACATAGATTCATACACTGTAATGTCTCTAATGAACGTGGCGAAGATGAACGACCAGCAGTTCAATAGTCTCACTTCGGCAAAGGACCTTCAGGAATACCGTGCCCCATCCACAAGGCTCAATACTCTTCTTTATCCCGACGTGGACTGGCTGCGTGAAATGACCAGGCCTTTCGCACCTTCGTCCACAGTCAGTTTCTCGGTTTCAGGAGGCACTGCCAAGGTCAAATATTATTCTATGGTCGGATTCAACAGCGAAGGATCCATTTTCAAGGGCATCGAAGATACCAAACTCAAGTCCAATTATTCCTATAATCGCTTCAATCTGCGTACCAACATAGACGTTAATTTCACTGAAAGCACCAAACTCCAGTTCAAACTCGGCGGAGCGGTAGCTATGAAAAGCCAACCTGTGATACAGGGATCCTCCGATGCGATGTGGATGTATATTTTCGGCTCTTCCACTGCAAAATATCCGATGTACTACCCTTCCTGGGTTATGGAACTCGTTCCAGATCCGAACTATCCTTCCGCTGCTTCGAGTGACAGGCTGATAAGTGAGGCTGACCAGTCCTCCAGGAATCCCTATTACCAGATGATGCGCGGGCAGTTCACCCAGACGACATCCGCACAATTGTTCACGGACCTTGTCTTCAACCAGGGACTGGACTTCATCACTGAGGGACTGTCTTTTCAGGCGAAGGTCTCTCTCAGCACATATTACAATTACCAGACCCTCAGTTCGGATTATTCGCGCCCCACCTGGTATCTTGATATAAATGCCATCGGCTCGGACGTCAACCCCTGGCGCCTGTCCAACGACGATGGTTATATATTCGTGGACAATCCTCTCTACACAACCGCCGGCAATACCCTTCAGAGCGGATTCTACACGGACCTCTATTATGACTTCTCCCTCAATTATGCACGTGTTTTCGGCAACCATTCAGTGACAGCGATGTGTCTTCTGAACCGTCAGGAGCAGCATAAGGAGACGCAATTCCCTTATTACAACGAAGCCGTCGTCGCACGTGCCACATATGATTACAAACACAAGTATCTATTGGAACTTAACATGGGATACACCGGATCCGAGCGTTTCGCTCCATCCAACCGTTTCGGATTCTTCCCTTCCGGTGCGGTTGGATGGGTTGTGTCTGAAGAGCCTTTCTTCCAGGGCGCCAAACCTTGGATGAGCAAACTCAAGATCCGCTATTCTGAGGGACTTGTGGGAAGCGACCACGCCGGCAGCCGCTGGCTTTACATCAGCCAGTATTCCACCACTGCCGACGGATATATCCAGGAGGACACGGCCGCCAACACTTCCGCGCAGTGGGAGCAGGCACACAAGCGCGACCTTGGTATTGAGACTGCTTTCTTCGGAGGTGACCTCAAACTCAATGTGGATCTTTTCGATGAACATCGTACCAAGATGTTGATTTCGGTCAACAATAACACTCCCATCTGGGTCGGCAACACGTCCAAGGACCTCAACAAGGGTGAAATCAAGAAGCACGGTCTTGAAATAGAGGCCGACTATTCCCATAAGATTGGAAAGAACTGGACAATTTCGCTGGGAGGTAATTTCTCTGCCAGCGAAAACCGCATCCTTTATTATGATGATGCTCCATACGCACTGTCATATCAGCGTCAGACAGGTTCTTCCATCGGGGCACAGAACCGCGGACTTTACACAACTTCAGACAAATACTTCAATTCTGTGGATGATATTCACAGCGGGATAACCCCAATCACCATATCCAGCCTCGTTCCTGGCGATTACAGCTACCTTGACTACAATTCGGACGGTAAGATAGATAATAACGACCTTGCAAGGATGGAAGGGTCTCTGTATCCACCGATTACATATGCGTTTAATCTTGGATTCAGTTGGAAGAAACTCGATTTTCGTATGCTTTTCACTGGCAACGCGGGCAAGTATTCCGTTTTCGACTGCATCTATGAATGGGAATTCTACAAAGGCAACTATGAACTCCACAAGGCCTCTCTTGATTATTGGACGCCCGAAAATCATATGGCTTCGCATCCTTCACTCCATTATTCGTCCCTCACGCTGGCCAATCTTGGGTGGGCGGGTTCTTCCGAGTCCAGCGCAACAACCGCAGGCTATACGGCCAAGTTAATGGGAGACAGTTGGAGGATGTCGGACTTCCTCCGTCTTAAAGAAGTGTCACTGTCATACACCTTCGACGGTCCTGGATTCAAAAGGGCACTTGGTGCAGATTCTCTCCAACTCTATGTCAATGCCGTCAATCTGCTCACATTTACGGACCTCATTGAAGGGGATCCGGAATCCAAATACCTGATATGGGGTGCATACCCCATGATGCGTACAATCAAACTCGGTTTCAGACTTAATTTCTAGGCAATGAAAAGATTTCTCACAATACTGCTCGTTTGCCTGCCGCTGACAGGCTGTCTGAACAAATACCTTGACCGTTCTCCGGATGCCGGTCTTACTGAACGGGAAGTCTTCTCGAAGTATGAGAATTTCCAGAAGTACTTCTACAATGTCTATTATGGTACCTATAGTATCAAATGCCACTATCCGCTGATATGGACCGGCAATATCAACAAACTTTCGCTGGAAGCCTTAACTGATATGTGCGATATGGCGCGCTATCAACTCTCCCAGCCGGCAAAGATGGGGCAACCGTCCGAAGTGCTTTTCCAGACAGTCGGATACAACACAAGCTGGTATCTGGGCAAAATTGAGAATACTTGGAGATGTATTCGTATCTGCAACAAGGTCATCGAGAATATCGGCATGCTCCAGGCCGAGCAGTATCAGAAGGAGGACTTCCTTGGCCAGGCGTATTTCGTCCGTGCCTTCTGCCATCTTGAAATCTTCCGCATCTACGGTGCGGTTCCCTATGTGGACAAGGTTCTTGGGCCTGAAGATGAATGGGATATTCCTTCGGCCGATGACCATGAGTTTCTGCTTCAAACTGCAGCGGATTTCCAGACCGCCGCCGACCATTTCAAGGCTGCCGGACTTATGAGGAGGGATCCGTCAAGTGGAGCCGGAACTCTAGATGACGTGCATCAGGACTTGCCAAATGGAGTTGCCGCGCTCGCAATGAAGGGACGCGCCCTGCTCTATGACGCCAGCCCCCTAACAAATCCGACCGGAGATGTCTTCAGGTGGGAGGCTGCCGCAAAAGCTTCCTGGGAAGCCCTGGAAGCGGCCCTCGACAATGGCTACAGTCTCCTTGACATGTCGCATTTCAGCGACAATTTTTACGGCGTCCGCTACACCAACGAGCAACTTTGGGCTTACAACAACGGCACTGACTACCATTATAAGAACAACATCTTCGCCTGCACTTTGAACAAGTTCTTCTCTTCTGACTCCTATGCATCAGGAAACTGCCCCACCCAGAATTTTGTAGACAAATTCGAGACTCTGGGAGGTTATCCTCTCGACACAGAGGAAGATCGCGCGGCGGCCACGGCGGCAGGGGAATACAACGAGCAGAATCCTTTCGTGAACCGTGACCCGCGCTTCGAAGCTACGGTAATATATAATCAGAAAGAGCTCAAGGGTTATGGCCCTGCACCCATTTACAATAATTCGGACGGCAGTATCCCAGTGGGTTCAATGATAAAGAAGACCGCAGGCTATACAGACGGCGTGTCCGAGACTTATTACTACGAAAACAAGCGTCTGGGACCTCTTTCTGAAAAAGGTCAGCAGAGATTGATTATCACGGATCCCATCATCCGGCTTGCAGAGGTTTATCTCAACTACGCAGAAGCTGCCAATGAGGCATATGGACCTTCGACTCCGGCCGAAGGAGCGTCGCTCTCTGCGCTGCAGGCTCTTCAGGTGGTCCGTGACAGGGCCGGACTACCCGCTCCGCAGGCCAGATTCACCTCAAGCACCGAAGCCCTGCGTCCTAGAATCAAAAATGAAAGGACTGTCGAGTTGTGCTTCGAAGGAGCTCATTACTACTGTGACATACGCCGCTGGAAGGATGCTCCTGAGATAGGGCGCAGCACACTATACGGTATGCGCTGTACCAAGTTGGACCCTCCTTATGATACCGTCCTCTATCCGACTGGCTTCCGCTACGAGCGTTTCCCCCTGCCGGCCAACCGCCAGATTTCCTGGTCCGGTGACGGAATGTACTGGATGCAACTGAGACGTACCGATTTGGTAAAGATGAAAAACTACTCTCAAAAACCCACCTGGTGATGAAGAAGACAGCCTCAATCATTGCAGCACTGCTCCTGAGTCTCACCGCCGTGGCACAGTTGGACAATTCACTTGGAGGAACCATTGTCATCTCCGGTGAACAGCTCTGCCGCTATTCTTCGGGTGATATCCGCAATGCTCTGAGCGGCATTGTACCCGGATTGGAAATCATTGAAAATTATGGCGGCCCCGGAGTCAGCGCTCTTGAACATACCGGACAGTACGGGGCGAGCCCGAAAGTGAGCGCAACCCTGCGCGGCGCCGAAGTCATCTGGTATCTCGATGGAGTTCCCGTACAAATGGGAGAGACTCCGCTGGATGTCGAGCAGGTGGAATCTGTGACCATAGTTAAAGATGTTCTCGACAAGGCAGCCTATGGCGCTGTCGGGACAGTCGGGATAATACATATCAAGACAAAACACGGAGCACGCGAAAAAAGTCACAATGTCCGGATTTCAACCGAGTTCGGCGTAAATATCAACGACAGGATGCCGAAGTTCGCTTCGGCGGAACAATATGCCAGAGTAAACAATTATGCGAGGACTGTCAGCGGTCTTTTACCTCTCTACACAAAGGAGGACGTAGCCGGATACGCTTCCTCCGATGCCTATTCCCTCCGTTATCCGGCAGTGGACTGGAGAGCGCTTACGTTGAAGGATGCAATGCCCTACGGGAAGGTGAACTTCTCGACCTTCGGCTCGAATGGCAAAAACACACGGTATTTCGTGTCCTTGGGTTATCTCGGACAGGATGATATCTACAAATGCGGCGCAAAGGCAGGCTACAACCGAATAGGGGTGAACGCCAATATCGATGTAGCTGTGCACAAATATATTGACGTATCCTTCGGATTTCTGTCAAGCTACACTATAAGGACGTCCCCAAATTACTGGACCTCCACCTATGCCGAGGATTTCATAGGCCTTATTTCCGATATCGTCAAAATTCCTCCCACAGCCTTCCCTGTTCGTATTCAGAGCGATTCAGAAATTCCCAGCTACGCAGTCGGGACAACCTACACTCGCAATCCGGTGGCAGGACTCGAGGGTAACGGATCTTATACGGAGACCACACGCAAGGGCCTGATGAATGTGGCCCTCGACGTAGATCTCTCGTTCCTCACCCCGGGATTGAAGTCCCGCACTTACGGAGCTTTCGATCTGGTCAATTTAGTTAGAATCGGCAAGTCCGAGGACTATGCCGCCTATGTCCTGACTCCAGTGGAGAACCTGCTATCGGAGATCGAGATGATTCCCTCGCTGAGTTCGGCTCATACTTATACTTCAGTGTCGGACAACAGCAAACTTCTGGACTATTATTCGAACAGATATTTCATAAGCGAGACTCTCACTTACGACAGAACTTTCGGTCGCAATGCTCTCGGTCTCCTTGCTGATTTCTTTATAACCCAGCGCAATCAGAAATTCATAACCGAGCACCGTCGCTGGATAGATGTGGACATCAGTGCACAAGATATCATAGACAACAAAATCATTGTCAAGGCAGCTCTCAATTTGCACGGGACATATTCACTACTGAGCAAATGGTCGCTTTCCCCCACCGTGGGAATAGCCTGGAAAGTCTTTCCCCAGGTAAAGATCAGAGCCCAGGCCGGATATGTCAGCTATGACCCTCTTGCCAACGCCAACCGTGAAGTGGACAATTACACTTGGGGCAGCGGCGGCGTCACCTTCGGGCCGTATTCATCAAACCAGTGGTTCGGATCAGGCAAGAGTCCTTCATCATACCGGACATATATTTCCAGAATTGCCAATAGTGGACTGAGGCTCGAACGCCGGCACGAACTTAACGCCGGAATCGATGCTGTTTTGCTTGATAGGAGACTCTCCCTGACACTTGACGGCTATGCAGTCTATGTCGACGGCACCCCTACCTCTATGGTCAACTCCATCCCGTCACTTGCCGGAGGCTCCACAGCGTCGTTGTTCTTCAATTACAACAGCAGTCTGCGCACCGGATATGAACTGAGCCTTGGTTGGCACGACCGTGCAGGAGACTTCTCATACTCGGTCCAGGGATGGGTTGCAGGGAATTTCAGCCGCATAACCAAGGTAGATGAAATCAATTACCCGGAAGCCTACCGCAGCCATATCGGAAGAAGTGAAACAGCCATTTGGGGTCTTCGCTGCAACGGTATCGAAAACGGCAATCTGACATTCACAGACATGAACGGTGACGGGGTCATCGATGATACTGATATGTGCGTCATCGGCGACTCTTCTCCGAAACTGCTCTATGGTCTGACTTTTTCTGCAAGATACAAGTCTTTCGACTTGATTCTCACCGCTTCCGGAAGGGCGCTGTGTGACATTCTGTGTGACAACGCTTGGTTCCATAATGGATGGGGCACTGACAACTATTCTCTTTATACCATGCAGCATCTCTATGACGATGCGGCGCCCCGTATCAGTTACGATAAGGTCACTGACAACTACAAGACCTCCAGTTACTGGCTAAGTGGCGGCGGCTTTTTCAAGATACAGAGTCTCGAGATAGGATGGAATTCCAAAAAGTATGTCAGAGTTTACCTGCGTACAAATAATCTGCTCACTATCTCAGGCATTAAGGGTGTCGATCCTGAAGCCCCGGATGCTGGAATTACTAACTATCCCCTGATGCGTACAGTTACAGGCGGAGTAAAGCTTACATTCTGATGATGAGAAGGAACCTGATATATATATGCGTCGTGCTTCTGCCACTGTGCTCCTGCAAGGGTTTCCTCGAACCATATCCTTCAGGCATACGCTCCCAGGAATACGTGCTTTCCAATCCGAAGACTCTTGAGGGACTGGTCGGGCGCTGTTATGATTATCTTTCCTCAAATTATGACGATGAGGAAGGAGCCCTGCTGGACTGCCTGACCGACAACGCTGTCCGCACTGACCGCTCCAATGTAATGAGTCTCATTGCGAGCGGAGTCACCAACCCTGCCAACGACCCGTTCGAGACTTGGTGGAAGCGGGACTATGACGCAATCTACAATCTGAACCTCTTCCTCAAGGACGGTAAAGGCCGCAATGTACGTTATCTATCAGACAGCCATCGCAATGAGCTCCTTGTCAAACGTCTGTGGGGCGAGGCTTACGGCCTCAGAGCCTGGTTCCAGTGGGACCTCCTTCAGAAATTCGGAGGACGATCATCTGACGGCACTCTGCTTGGATTCCCAATTTTGAAAGAACCTCTCGACATCGGTTCCTTGAGCACGGAGGAATTGGATGATTTCTCAATGAAGAGGAATACCTATGATGAGTGCGTGCAGCAGATACTTGCCGACTGCGACTCGGCATTTGCATATCTTCCGCTTGCCCACAGGGATTTCCTTGTATCTGACCAGACTGACCTCACAATCCTTGGTGCCCTCAACTGGGGCCGGATCGACGGCATAAGCACAAGGGCTATCAAGGCGCTGGTTTACCTCACTTGGGCAAGTCCCAGATTCAATCCTCAAGGAGATGTGTCCCGCTGGGAAAATGCAGCTCACTATGCCAAGGAAGTAATAGACTTCAAAATGTCGGTGGACAAGGTCTCCGACGGCTTCAAACTGTCCGGCAACGAGAATTGGTTCAACCCCAACGACCCGGGAATTATATGGAGTCTCTATACGTCCGGGAGTACTTCGATGGAGAAGATGTTCTGGCCGGGAAGTTTCCAGGGCAGCGGGAAGATGGGGGCCACTCAGAGTCTTGTGGATGACTTTCCAATGGCGGATGGCTACCCGGTCGGAGAGTCTCCGACATATGCCTACGATCCCCAGGATCCATACAAGAATCGTGATCCGCGCTTCTATAGTACGATTTTCTATAACGACCGTACTGTAAAGGTGGGAAGCAAGAAGCAGGAATTCACTTTTCAGATGTATGAGGGAGGCAAGGATGCCTCTGGAGAAGCCATATCCAACACACTGACCAACTACTATATCAAGAAGTTCGTATATATGGGATACAATCTTTCCGAATCGGACCGTAATACAGCCGCTCATTACAAGGCTTTTCTGCGCTGGACGGATATGGTGTTGTGTTTTGCGGAGGCAGCCAATCGTGTCAACGGACCCCTTGTGCCCTTCGAGGGCCTCACTCCCAAGGAAGCTATAGGTTGGCTGCGTTCAAGGAAGACCCTTGACGGCGATCCTATGTATGAAACAGACCCCTACCTCGATTATATATCTCTCTGCGGGAAAGATGAATTCGACCGTTTCCTGAGGAAAGAGCGTCGCATAGAGACCTGTTTCGAGGGAAAACGGTTCTTCGATCTTCGCAGATGGAGCACGACTTTGGGCTGTCTGAACACGACAGTCACCAGGCCTGTCATCAAACGTGATCAAGACGGACATTTCACATACACCTATGGCGAGACCGTGGACAAGAGAGTGTTCACGTCGGCCTATCTGCCTATTCCGTACAAAGAGATGCGGAAGAACAAAGGACTTGAGCAGAATGAAGGGTGGGACAACTGGCAATGATTTCATTATGAAGAATACTTTAACAGCAATAATCGCAGCGATTCCGCTACTGGCATCTTGTTACCCGGACTATATCGGAGACTATGATGTGAAAGGCGTGTGTTTTGCCAACGAAGTTGACGTTCGTTCGGTCGTGGTAGGGGAGGGAATGAAATTCCATACTGCAGTTGTCGTCGGAGGTATGATAAGCAATGATGAGGACAGGAATGTGGAATTCTGTACCGATATGACTCTCCTTTCCGGAGAGACTCTTTCAAAAATGAAGACCAATGCTCTTACATATATGCAGGAGCAGACCCGGGACATAACCTCTCTGAAACTGCTTCCGGCATCGCAGTACAGTATTTATACAGATGGGAACGTTTCCTCATTTGCGGTAATTAGGAAAGGCGAACACATGGGACGCATATATGTGAAAATCGATTCTGCGGCTTTCCTTTCGTCTTCAGATAAACTGAAGCCCGAGTATGCTCTCCCGCTTCGGATTACAGATACAGGCACCTTGACGCCAATTGCAGGGAAGCAGACCACCGTCATAGGCATACACTACGAATGTATGCTCTTCGGAAGTTGGTGGCACGGAGGTGTGTGTACGGATGATTCAGGCAATGTACTTTCGTCTTATCCGATGACGATACCCCAGTCTGACACCCAGGTTTGGACTCTCACCACGGTGTCTCCCTATAGTGTGAGCGCCAACGCGGTGGCTGGCCGTCTCAATGGCGCTGCCGCCCAGATGATTTTGACACTAGGCAGTGACGGCACTGTCAGCATAGCTTCTGCTGAAGGAGCCTCGGTCGTAGTTGAACCGGATGGAGAGTCCCGCTTCAGCGGCGGACGCCTTCAGGACAGGAAGATTTTCCTTAGCTACAAATTCACCGACGGGGGCGTGACATATCACGCAAAAGACACTCTTGCCTTCCGAAACCGGATTAGAGACGGTGTGAACGAATGGCAGGATGAGATTTCTTCAAGATAAAGACAATGAAAATGAACCTTTCGATTTTACTTGCTTCCTTCCTTGCAGTTACTTCCTGCGGGGAAGAGGCTCTGCGGCTTCCGGACATCTACAAAGACACGGAAGAGGAGCCTGTAAACCCTCCGACAGAAACAGAGTTCACTGTAATGGCGAAGGCTGTGACTAAATCCTCTTTCGACGAACCGTTGGACTGGACTCCGTACAAGGCTCTGACTGTCAATTGCCTTGATGGATTCAATCCCAAGGGAGACCCCGAGACAGACAAATACGGCGGATGGAAAGTCAATTCCGGGATGCCCGGCACAGGCTTTTTCCGCACCGCATTCATAGCAGGGCGCTGGTGGCTGCTGACTCCGGAAGGCAATCCATACATCCTTAAATGTCTCAACCGCTTCAGTTATGGAAATTCCGACAGGACTGTGCGCGAGCGCGATGCCAAGTTCGGTTCCGTGGACGGGTGGTACACTTCGGAACTAGCATTCCTCAAGGAAACAGGTTTCAACAGTGTGGGAGCCTGGTCTCAGACATCATATATCAATTCTCAGAAAGAAGATTCCAAGAAAATTCCATATATAGTCATCTATCAGCCTTCCAGCAGTTGGAACAGGTATCTTAAGGAGCAGGGAAAGGAGACAGAGGCTTTCAATGACAAGAGTGTCGATGACAGCTGGTATGGTTATCCGTATTCATTCGTGATGTGCTTCACCGAGGGCTATGAGGATTACGTGGAAAGTTTCCTAATGGACGCAGCCCGTTACAAGGATGATCCTTACTGTATAGGATACTTTGTGGACAACGAACTACCCTGGACCAACCACGCCCTTGATTATTGCCTCGGCAAATGGCCAGTAGGCCACGAGAACCACACTGTCGCCCAGCAGTGGCTGGACGAGCGCAAGGGAAAGACTGGAGCCACTCTGGCAGACGTCACCGATGAGGACCGCCTTGCTTTCACGGGTTATTGTTTCGGTCAGTATCTGGGCAAAATCAAGTCCATACTGAGGAAATATGACCCCAATCATCTTTACTTCGGACCGAGAATGGCTCACTGGCGCAACGAACTTGCCAACGACTATGTCTTCAAGGCAGCCGGAGAGCATCTGGATGCGTGGTCTTTCAACCATTATCGGTTCTGGGAGCCTGACACCGATGTCATCAACCATTATACCGAAGTGTCTGGAATTCCAGGTATGATAACCGAATTCTATGTAAAGGGAGACGATACCGATCTTTATTATCGCAGCGGACATTCCGGGCTTACCAACATGTCCGGGGCAGGCTGGTTGGTACACACTCAGGAAGAAAGGGGATTGTTCTTTGAGAACTTTACTATGAAACTTCTGCAGTGCCCCGGTTGCATAGGATGGAATTATTTTATGTATATAGACAATGATCCCGAGGACCCCAATGCTACTTCCGGAGAAACCGATGGCAATAAAGGTATTGTAACTTGTGAGTTCGAACGTTATTCTCCTTTGATCAAGAGGATGAAGGAACTTCAGAACAATGTGTTCAACCTGGTCAAGTACTATCAGAAGAAAATCAGATGAAGCCTTTTGTGAAATATCTGCTCGGACTTCTGGCACTGCTGTCCTGCTCCCAACGGCAGGATGATCCTGTTTCCTTTGTCGCTCCACAGATCAGGATAGACGCAAATTTCAAGGACTCCTCCATAAAGTTGGGTGAGTCGCTTACCTTCGGTGTAGAACTATTATGTGGCAGCCGCGTTTCTTTGTGCTGGTATGTTGATGATGTCCTTGAGGCAACAGGGACCACTCTGAATTACACATTCGGCAAGCCTGGCGAGCACATTGTCAATTTTGTGGCGCGCAACGGTGCCGGAGAGTACAGTCACAAGTGTACGGTCACGGTTTCCAATGCCTTGTCGGTGTCGCTTACATATGAAGATGGATCTGTTGTGGAAATGTATATGCACAGCCTCCTCAACTGTGTCGCTACCGTCGCCACTCAGGGAGTCGATGTCTCACACAGTTGGTACGTCGATGGTGTCCTTGTCTGCAATACAGCCTTTCTCAAGGATTTCCCTCTTGAACAGCAGCGAATCTACAAAGTCCGCTATCAGGCGCAGAGCGAATTGGGCTCTCTTACGAAGGAATTCTCCGTCAATGTAGTGCGGATTCCTCTCGAAGTGTCTTTCTCTGTCTCCCCGGGAGAAGTTACCATCGACAGGCGCACGACCCTCAATATCATAGCCACTCCGCTTTATGACGGGATAGTTGCAAGTCAGAGCTGGCGCCTCTCAGGCAAACCCTTCAGCACGGAGAAGGACTTCAGTCTCTATATGGAAAACGAGGGCTTTTACACCATAGAATACGAGGCTCTTAACCCCGACGGTTTCTCATTCACGGCGGAGTGGGATGTGTTTGTGACCGTTCCCGCCCGGCCGACCATACTTTTAACTGATTTCGAGGAAGCCTCTTCTCTTCCGGCCTGTTTCCTTTCATCGGGTTCCACAGTTCTGGAGGTTGTTGGCAATCCCGCTCCGAGCAGTGTTAATCCGAGCGCGAAGTGTATGCGCGACAAAGTGGATAGCGAAGGCTCCACTTCAGGTTATTTCACCTTCTCATACACCGGAGCTGTGTCTATGGGAGTGACGGTTTCCGATTACACCGGAATCCGGCTCAAGATATACCTCGGGAAGAACAAGTACCTTCCTCTTATAGAATTCAAGAGCGTGAGGTACGCCCCGATTGAAACTCCTTCCTACAGTGGTGACTGGGAGACTTTGGAATATGATTTCGGTCAGAAGATCAATTCCTACGCAACCTTCCGCCCGATGTTGGACCTGTCCGGCAACAATGTCGGCGCGAGGACCGAGACAAACAACAAGATTGTATATTTCGATGACATTGAACTTTTCTGAAATATCCGCCACCCTGCTTTTTGCAGTCCTGTTCGCATCCTGCAGCGGTTCTGCCGACAGTACAGCCCCGGCTCCTGTGAGTCCGGAAGTGGAATATTCGATAAATGATACCGTGCTGGAAATAAGCCGCGGTGATGTGGTCGATTTCCACGCGCGTGTCACCACCCCTGGCCCGGTTGATTGCGCCTGGTATGTGGATGGCGAAAAGATGGCTGCTACAGCAAGATTCATATTCCGTTTTGAAAAGGCCGGCACTTTCGAAGTCTCTTTCCGCGCTTTCAATTCCGCTGGAGAGACGGAAAGGAAATATACGGTCAATGCTAAAGGTGAACTTCTGAGGATAGAGTTCTCGAATACGGCCGAATCCATATCCGTCTGGTATGACAAACTTCTGGAAATCACTGCCAGAGTCATCTCCGGAGACTACAAGGTAATCCATAACTGGACTCTCGACGATCAGATTGTCTCAGAAGGTCCTTCTTTCAGCCGCACGTTCGTTGAAAGTGAAATCGGCCCCCATATTCTCAAGTACAGAGGTGTGAATGGGGATGATTCCTCTGTCGAACGCAGTTGGACTATTCAGGTGACGGACATTCCTATAGTCATCCTTACTTATGACGATTTCGAGACAGGAGGAGTTCCTTCCGAATATATCGGCAATAACAACGCCCTTTCGGTGGTGAACAATCCTCATGTGACGAAAGTCAACAGTAGCGCGAAGGTGCTTTACAACAACCTTTCGGGTTCTACGGGCTCTACCTCCGGATATGTGAGGATTGCGCCTTCCGCAAGCAAGTTCCCCACGAAAATCCGCAGCAAGTATAACAGAATACGCGTGAAGATGTGGATGGGTACAAGCAACTACTTCCCATACCTCCAATCGCAGTCGACATCCGCCAAGCGGCTTCCCAACTTCGTGAACGGGCAGGCTCTGACAACATCGACCGGGAAAGTGGTGGCAACCGGCTACATCACCGGGTACTCCGCAGCCGAGCGGGAATATATCGCAGCGCAGTACAAATCCCTCGTCAAGACCGATGACTGGAACATTTTCGAATACGACCCTTCCACCTGGACCGGTCTCGGATACCCCACCCTCGAGTCTTTGACCACATTCGAGTTCAGGCCTCTGAGCAATGTGGACGGTTCCAACATAGCCTCCGGAGCAGCCAGTGCCCCTGACAATTTGAGGTATGTATATATTGATGACATCCAGTTGATTCCGACAGATGAACATTAAGGCGGTAATATCGGTCATTTTTCTGCTTCTCTTCGGCGTCTTTTCCGAGGCCAGGGAGGTCATATCCATCAATGACGGGTGGACATTCGTCCGTGAGAGCTGTAGCACTGTTGTCAATTTGCCGCACACGTGGAATGCAGATGACTGCCGCGATGATGTAAAAGGTTATTGGAGGGGGTGCTGCACTTATTCCAGGACCGTCGATATGCCTGCGCTCCGGGACGGTCACGCCTACCTTCGCATTGGTGCTGCCAATCAGGTGTGCAGGGTCCGGGTGAACGGGGATCCGGTCGGGGAACATAAAGGGGGATATACCGCGTTCTGTTTTGACGTCACTTCTTTTGTAAGGGAAGGCAGCAATGACATAGTCCTTGAAGTAGACAATTCCTTTGACCCAGACATAGCTCCGACTTCGGCCGATTTCACTTTCTTCGGTGGCGTTTACCGCGATGTGGAACTTATTTTGACCGGAAAGGATGATATCTGCTGCACATATCACGGAAGTTCAGGTGTGTTTGTCAGTACCCCGGAGGTGTCCGAAGAGTCTTCAACTGTCCGGATACGCACTCTCATCGGTCATGGAGGCGGTTTCCTGGTACAGAAAGTCTATGCTCCGGACGGAACTCAGGTGGCAGGAAAGAGGATTCCGGTCCGCGGCAGAACTGAGATAGTACAGGAAATCCTGTTATCCCGTTGCAGGTTGTGGGATGTGGATAATCCCTCTCTCTACACACTTGAGACATCTCTGACCGGTGTTTTCGGACGAACCAGAGATAAGGTGGAGAATGTTTTCGGACTGCGCAGTTTCGATTTCAGTGCGTGCGACGGTTTTTCCCTCAACGGCAGGCCTCTCAAACTTATGGGAGCCTCCCGTCATCAGGATTACGAATTTCTCGGAAATGCACTTGCACATAGGCATCATGTCTCCGATGCCCGTCTTCTTAAAGAAATGGGTGCCAATTATGTTCGTACAGCCCATTATCCTCAAGACCGCTCCTTTATGACAGCCTGCGATTCCTTGGGATTGCTCAGTTCTGTGGAAATACCTGTAGTGGACTATGCGACTCCTTCCGAAGCATTCCTTGAAAATGCTAAGGAACAGCTTCGGGATATGATATACCAGAACTTCAACTCCCCGTCCATCATCATGTGGGGCTATATGAACGAGCCGCTTCTGAGCATAACTTTCCGTATGAAAGCCTCCCAAAGCCAGAAGGATGCCTATGACAAGAGCCTGCTCCACACTGCCCGTGAGTTGAACTCCCTCGCCAAGGAACTCGATCCAGGCCGCAAGACGCTTCTATGTTGTGCAGACGATATACCTGGCTATACCCGCTGCGGGATAGTGGATGTGCCGGATGTGCTTGGCTGGAATATGTACCGTGGCTGGTATGTCCGTACAATGGACGAATTCGGTCCTGTCCTCGATCAGTTGCATGCGATGTTCCCGGAAAAACCGCTCATCATATCAGAATACGGTGTCGATGTGGATCCGAGACTCCATAGCGACAGGCCTGAGAAGTTTGATTTCAGCGCCGAGTACGGACTTGAGTTCCATCGTTGCTACGTCAGTGAGATACTCAGCCGTCCTTTCATATCCGGAGGGAATGTGTGGATACTCTCGGATTTCTATTCCGAGGCCAGAGCTGATGCGGTGCCTCACGTTAACAGTAAGGGCATCACTTCGCTTTCCAGAGTGAAAAAGAACACATATTATTTTTACAAGGCACTTTTGGATAAGACTCCTGTGCTGGAAATAGGTGACAAGGACTGGCCTCTCAGGAGCGGCAATGCCGGCTCTTCGAGGGCCATACCCGTGTTCTCCAACAGTCCTGCCGTTACTCTTTCAGTCGGTGGGAAAGATTTGGAAGAGAAGAAGGTTGACTCCGGGGTCGCCTGGTTCGACGTCATTCTCGAAGACGGAGACAATTTCCTTCAAGCAAGGGCCGGGAATCTGACAGACACTATGACCGTCTTTTACAACGCAGTGGATATGTCATCTTTCAGCCGCCTGGATGTGATGTTGGGCGGCAGCCGGTATATGATGGCCGACGGGGTATGCTGGATTCCCGAACAGCCATATCGGAAAGGATCCTGGGGCTATGTGGGAGGTATTGCGGCTCGTCCGAGATGCAACGGTAGGGATGTCCCGTGCAACAATGCGTCCATCCCCGGCACAGACCTGGATCCGCTGTATCAAAGTCAGAGGGTGGGAATCGAAGCATTCAAGGCCGATGTGCCCGCCGGGTGTTACCGGGTAATCCTTCATTTTGCGGAACTCGCGACCGGAAGCAAGGCCTCTGTTCTTGAATACAATCTCGGGAATGATATCGAAGCGATGGATTTCACTGTCAGGGTGTTCAATGTGTCGGTGAACGGTGTCAGGGTGATTTCTGACTTCAATATCAGGAAAGAGGCTGGAGTGCTCCGCCCTGTGCAGAAAAGCTTCGATGTCCGGACAGACGGCCGGACTATGGAAATAACTTTTGAAAAATCAGCCGGTTCGCCGGTACTTAACGGAATTCAAATCATTAACCTCATAAAATAACATCAAGAATCATGAAAAAAGTTTTGTGGCGCTATGAGTCGCCTGAAATCTTTCTGCTGAGTCGGGAGTTTCCCACTCCGCTCTGCACGTCAGCTTCCTTCGAGAATTTCGAGGAGGGAGAAATTATCGATCCTTTTAACGCTCAGGGACTATGAAAAAGATTATTCGCATTTGCGCGGCTCTTGCCGCCTCAGTTCTCGCTCTTTCTTCCTGCGCAAAAGAAATTGCACCTGTTACTGCTTCTGTCATATCTGAATCCGACGGTCTCCTTGTGGAGAAAACCTTCACGGCTTCTTCCGAAGATACAAAGGCTACCGTAAACGGGCTTTCCATCCTTTGGGCTGCCGGTGACTGTATAGGCGTGAGCACCGGGAGCGGTGTCCAAAAATTCAGCATTTCAGGTGGATCAGGAACGGCCAACGCTTCATTCTCCGGAACTATCGGCGAGGCTGACAAGTACTATGCCATTTATCCGTACAACCAGCCTGGCAAATCAACTGAAGCTGCGATTATGACCACAGAGGGCGTGTTCACGACAAGGTTCAACCACTGGTACAGTTCTCTCAAGCCGGGCAGCCTTCTCTTCAGCCCTGCCTGCGCAGTGTCCACTGATGGGAACAGTTTGACATTCAAAAATGTAGGGGCTATTCTCAAGTTCACAGTACCTGAGTCTATCGCATCCAAGCTCAAGAAATTGGAAATCGGCACCACACAGACAGCAGAGAAAATTACCAGCGGTGCATCAGGTACGATTTCAGTAGATTTGGCCAATGGTAATGCCGTGACTGTCAATAATGGCAGTACACTTTGCACCATTCAGCAGGCATTCTCTGCAGGGAGTTACTATATTGCCGTAGCCCCGATTTCTTTGAGCAACGGATATTATTTGAGATTAACTTTCAACAACGGTGCTAGTGATTATTTCTCTTACAGGGCTCTTGGCGGCTCTATCTCACTTGCTGCCAACAAGATTTTCGATATGGGAACTGTCACCGACTCCGATGAGATTGTACTTAGTGAATTCAACAACGGTGTGATCAGTTGTCAGACCACCTGCAACCTCGAGTGTTCCAATGTGGATTGCTCCACTGTCAAGGAAGGTGCCACAGGAAAATGTATGAAGTATTCCGTGAAGGGATCCGGTGCTGGTTCCGGCCAGGTGTCCTTCGATTTGAGCAATTCCAAGCCAGACGCAGTGAAAGTCTTCTCGACTAAGGTCCGCAAGGTATATTCAAAGACAAGAATACGCGTCTATCTCGGAGAACTTGAATGGTTCCCCACAATGAAATACACCAATGATTATCACCGTCTTCCTTCATCCATCAACGGTATTAGCCTCGCTGATTTCTGCAAAAAGAATTGTACGGCTTTGACTGATGGAGAAGTTGAGTCCTTGAAAGAACTTTGGGTTTCCGCCGTGAGGACAGATGACTGGAATGAGATTGAGTGGGACTTCTCTCTCTGGGGAGTAGATGGCCTTGCCTGGAACAAGAACAATTATCTGAACATACTTTTCTCCACGACTCCCAAGGGCGCTGCGTCAAATCTCAAATATGGAGAATCCATTTATCTTGACAACATCCGCTTCGGTGTTTCTGATTCTGCCAGAAGTTCTTTGATCGGCATATAATGAAACGGGTTCTTTCAATTGCTCTGATTCTCTGCCTGGGCGTGTTTTCCGCTCAGGCGAGAATCATATCTTCAGTTCCAGCCTGTGTGAAAAAAGGTGTCATAACCCTCAAGACTCCCGCTCGGGAGAAAGGTCAGAGCGATGTGCTGAAACTGACGGCCGATCCTCTCCCCTCGGTTCGCGTCGGTTGTGTCGGCACCGGTATGAGGGGCACTTCAGCCGTGGTCCGTTTCACATTTATCGAAGGAGCTGAAATCGCAGCGATATGCGACCTTGAGCAGTCCAATCTCGACAATGTCCAGGCCAAACTTGCAAAGCGGAAACATGCTGCAGTGGATGAATATGTGGGTCCGGAAGGTTACAAAGAACTGTGCTGTCGTGATGATATAGACCTTGTATATATTTGCACGGATTGGGAAAGCCATACTCCGATTGCGGTCTATGCAATGGAGCACGGAAAGCACGTCGCCATCGAAGTCCCGGCAGCAATGAGCATCCGTGAGTGCTGGCTCCTTGTGGACACGGCCGAAAAGACCAGGAAGCATTGTATGATGCTGGAAAACTGTGTCTATGATTTCTTTGAAATGGCTACCCTCGCTATGGCTCAGAAAGGCCTTTTCGGGGAGGTATACCACGCCCAGGGCGGATATATCCATAACCTGGATGCGTTCTGGGATCTTTATCATCAGCAGTGGAGGCTAAAATACAACAGCACACATCGCGGAGACAATTATCCCACCCACGGCATAGGACCCCTCTGCCAGGCACTTGATATTCACCGCGGAGACAGGATGACTACTCTCGTCTCAATGGATACCAAGTCCATCCACGGCGTCGCTCTTGCAAGCGAGCGTCTTGACTTGGACACTTTTGCCGGCGGAGATCATACCACCACCCTCATACGCACAGCCAGGGGCAAGATGATCGAGATTCAGCACAATGTCTATGCATATCGCCCCTACAATCGTCTGTACTCTCTTACCGGTTCCGAAGGTTACTGTGCAAAATATCCGGTTCCGGGTATCTGCATCAAAGGGGACAAGGCTCCCCAGTTGAAGGGCCTCGATGATCTGGAGGCCGAGAAGTTCCTTCCGGAGACCGCATACAACGAGCTGATGGCGCTCTACGAGCCACAATTCGTGCGTGAAATCAAGGAAAAAGCCAAAAAGGTAGGCGGCCACGGAGGAATGGACTATATTATGGACTACCGACTCATCTATTGTCTGCGCAATGGACTTCCTCTCGATGAGGATGTCTATGATGCAGCAGAGTGGAGTTGCCTCACTGAACTCAGCCGTCTGTCCATAGAGAACGGGAATGTTCCCGTGGCTATTCCCGACTTTACTCGTGGCGAGTGGAACAAGTTGGACGGATTCCACTATGAATTCGGGAATCCGGACAATATTGTTCAGTAGAAAACCTGACGTGCCGCAACGACAAAGAAACAACTGAAATCTCGTCGTCGCGGCACGCCATGTTATTTCACATCTTTGACCAGGCGGACGGAGATGCCTTCATAACGGAACCTCTTGCCCGAAGCGTTAAAGTACGGAACTTCCGTAGAGAAGAACAAACAAAGTTAGTATTTTTCCCCCGACAATGGGGTCTATAGCGAGTGATGGAGAGCCGCAAAATGAACAAAATAGCCTTATTCATTCATTTTGTTGCCTTTCTAGAGCTGAATCTGAACAAAAAGGCCTTTTATGTTCAGTCCGGGTCTCCCGGTCCCAAGCCCTGGCTATGAGCATGATACAGTATCTGTTCCTGAGTCATCCGCCTGTGCGGATGAACACTTTGCGCAAAACGCGAGTGACTCGCGTATTGCGCAAACAAAAAACCGGCCAGAAATGATTCAGGCCGGCTTTTTGTTTTTATGCGTCCGGGCATCGAAGCTTCAGGGCGTCCGGGCATCGAAGCTTCAGGGCGCCTGGGCATCGAAGCTTCAGGGCGGCTGGGCGTAGAAACTTCAGGACGACTATGCGCCGAAGTTGTCGTAGTAGATGCTTTCAGGAGCAACTCCGAGGCTGTCGAGCAAGTTGTTGACACAGCCGACCATCATCGGAGGACCGCACATGAAATACTTGATGTCTTCGGGAGCCTCGTGCTGCTTGAGGTAGGTCTCGAACATCACATTGTGGACAAAGCCGGCAACATAAGGCACTCCGGCAGCGTCTGCTGCGGGATCGGGACGGTCAAGCGCAAGATGGAAGTGGAAATTCGGGAATTCCTTCTCGATTTCTGCGAAATCCTCAAGGTAGAAGGCCTCGACGAGAGCGCGCGCTCCGTAGAAGAAGTGAACCTCCTTCTTGGTCTTCTGAGTCTTGAAAAGCTCCATGATATGTGAACGGAGAGGTGCCATACCGGCGCCGCCGCCGACAAAGATATACTCCTGTGAATCAGGATCGTCTTTCGGAAGAAGGAACTCTCCGAAGGGACCGCTGATAGTCACATGGTCGCCTGGCTTGCGGGTGAAAATGTAGGATGATGATATTCCCGGAGGAACGGGAAGCATCTTGAACACTCCACGGGGCTGGCTGCGGTCGAACGGAGGAGTCGCGATACGCACATTGAGCATTATCACTCCTTCCTCCGCAGGATAAGAGGCCATGGAGTATGCACGGACGGTGGGAACAGTATTCTTGGCATGGATGTCGAAGAAACCGTATTTCTCCCAGTCGGCCTTATATTCGGGAGCAACATCTATATCCTTGAAATTGATGTCATATTCAGGAATTGCAATCTGGATGTACTGGCCTGACTTGAAAGGCACATGCTCGCCCTTGGGAAGACGAACCTTGAACTCCTTGATGAAGGTCGCGACATTGTCATTGGATATGACTTCGCAGTCCCACTGACGGACATCGAGAGCGCTCTCGTCGATGGCAATCTTGAGATCTTCCTTAACCTTCACCTGGCAACCGAGCCTCCAGTGATCCTGAATCTGCTTGCGGGAGAAGAAACCTACTTCTGTGGGAAGAATGTTTCCGCCGCCTTCAAGCACACGGCACTTGCACTGGCCGCAGTTGCCCTTTCCGCCGCAGGCTGAAGGAAGATAGACCTTCTGCTCTGCAAGAGTGCTCAGCAGGGATGAACCGGGATTGACTTCGATGACTTTCTTGCCGTCGTTGATGTCAATCTTGACCTTGCCTTTTGGTGTGAGTGCATTCTTGATGATAAGGAGTACCGCTACGAGTACGATTATGATGGCTACCATCACAACCATTGAAAAAATAACTGTATTGCTCATATCAAATCCTCCTTAAATTGTCATTCCCATGAAGGCCATGAATGCGATACCCATCAGACCTACAGTTATGAATGTGATACCGAGCCCCTGGAGTCCCTTGGGAACATTGGAGTATGCGAGTTTCTCCCTGATTGCCGCAAGGGCCACGATGGCGAGCCACCAGCCGAAGCCGCTGCCGAGAGCATAAACTGCGGATTCGCCGCAGGATGCGAACTCCCTCTGCTGCATGAAGAGCGAACCTCCGAGGATAGCGCAGTTCACGGCGATAAGGGGAAGGTAAATACCGAGTGAGGCATACAGAGAAGGCGTGAACTTCTCCACAACCATTTCGACAACTTGTGTTATGGCCGCAATCACCGCGATGAAGACGATGAAACTGAGGAAACTCAGGTCAACACCTTCCACAAGGGCGTTAGGGGCGAGCACATGGGTGTCGAGGAGATAGTTTATCGGAAGGGTCACAAGAAGCACGAAAATAACGGCTATACCCAATCCGTTTGCTGTCTTGACATTCTTCGATACCGCCAGGTATGAGCACATACCGAGGAAGTATGAGAATATCATATTGTCAACGAATATTGACTTTACGAATAAACTTAAATATTCCATAGTACAAATCTGGTTGGGTTGTTATTTCTTGGTTTCCTGCTTCGCCATGATTGCATTCTGAGCCCAGATGATGCAGCCCAGAAGAATCAACGCCATGGGAGGAAGGATTACAAGACCGTTGTTTGTGTATCCGATTGCTGAAAGTACGGGATATCCGAGGAGAGTGCCGCTGCCGAGGAGTTCCCTGACAAAAGCCACTGTCACGAGGATCAAGCCGTAGCCGAGACCGTTGGCGATACCGTCAACGAGAGAAGGCAGGGGTTTGTTGTTCAATGCGAATCCCTCGATGCGTCCCATCACGATGCAGTTGGTGATGATGAGGCCGATGTACACGCTGAGCTGCTTGTCGATACCGTAGGCGTAGGCCTTGAGGACCTGATCGACCACGATTACCATAAGGGCGACGACCACAAGCTGGATGATGATACGTGCACGGTTGGGGATTGTTTTCCTGATGAGAGAGCACACCAGGCTGGAAAGTCCTGTGACGATGGTCACCGAGAGGGCCATCACAAGCGCGCCCTTGAGCTCCACCGTAACTGCGAGTGAGGAGCAGATACCGAGTACGAGAACACTTACAGGGTTGTTCTTGAATATCGGATTGAGAAACGTTTCTTTCAAAAATTTGTCCATGATTTCTCCTCCTTATTTTACGAGATACGGTTTATATGCCGCAAGCCAGTTGTTGATTGCGGCGTCAAGGCCCTTGGAAGTCATTGTGGCGCCGGAGATGGCGTCGATTCCGTTGGCTTTGTCACCTGCGCCGCCCTTCACGATTGCGAAAGGTTTGACATCTGTGAAGTCAACCACCTTGCCGGAGAATTGTGCACGGAATGAAGGGTCGTCCTTGATCTTTCCACCGAGGCCCGGAGTCTCGCTGGCGTGGTCGAAATAAGCGCCCTTGATGGTGGTGAGGTCATTTTCAAGAGCCACATAGCCCCAGACCGGACCCCAGAGACCGGCACCGTAAACAGGAAGCACATAGGTACTGTCCTTGAACATATATACCGGAAGGGCGAGGTCCTGTGAGGAAGCGGCGTCCGTCACGGAGTAGTTCTGCTTCTTGAGTTCGGAAAGGTTGTAGATTGTCGCAGAGGCGGTGTCGAGGGAATCCTTGACCGTACCGGCGGCGTCAATCACATAAGCATTGCAGATGTTCTCTTTGTAGAATGAGATGATGGCATCGTTGCCGCGCGCCTCCCACTCGCTCTTGTCGGCGAACCCGGCGGCAGTCAGAATCTGGCTGATGGTCTCGGCCTTCTCGTTGGCCTGCTGCTTTGAAGCGAGAGACCCGGAGACGATGGCGAGGATGGCAGCCACAAGTACACACACGACTGTGGTGTAAATGATAGTATATGTATTGCTGTTTGTATTCATATCGCCGGTGTGTTAAGCAATTCTGGTCCTTTTGGCTTCCCTGCGGATAGTGGCGTCAATGACGCAGTGGTCAATCAGAGGAGCAAAAGTATTCATAAGAAGGATGGCGAGCATCATGCCCTCGGCATAGCCGGGGTTGAACAGACGCACTGTGACTGCAAGTGCACCCACGAGGAATCCGTAGATGTATTTGCCGCACTCGGTCTGGGCTGCAGTGACGGGGTCGGTGGCCATGAAGCAGCTTCCGAAGAGGAAACCGCCCATCACGAGCTGATACCAGCAGGGAATGTCGGTGGCTCCGCAAAGAGTGCCGAGCCAGCCCACGAGAAGACCGCCGGCGATGGAGGATACCATAATCTTCCAACTCGCGACACCGGTGAAGATGAGGAGCAATGCTCCGAGAATTATGGCGACGGCTGAAGTCTCACCTACTGAACCGGGAATATTTCCGAGGAACATGTTGAGGAATGTATAACCGTGACCGCTCAGGTCGGAGAGAGACTCGCAGGCAAGAGGAGTGGCGCCCGAGAAGGCATCCACAACACCGTTTCCGGCCTGCCAGCACTCAGCGCCGCGGCTGACTCCACCTACCCAGATGATGTCACCTGACATCTTGCTCGGGTAAGAGAAGAAGAGGAAGGCGCGGGCTATGAGAGCGGGGTTCCAGATGTTCATTCCGGTGCCTCCGAAAACTTCCTTGCCGAAAATCACTGCGAAAGCGGTGGCGACTGCAAGCATCCAGAGGGGAACGTCCACGGGAACTATGAGGGGAAGGATGAAGCCGGTGACGAGGTAGCCCTCATTGACTTCATGTCCCTTGATCTGGGCGGAAGCGAACTCGATTCCGAGACCCACGATGTAAGTCACAAGATACAGGGGGATGATCCTGACAAGACCATACCACACCTTGTTCCAGAAGCCCCAGCCGAGGCCGAAGGCCAGATCGTGCTGATAACCGATGTTCCAGATTCCGAAAAGGAAGGCGGGAACAAGGGCGAGCACCATGAGTATCATCACTCTCTTGATATCGACGCAGTCCCTGACATGTGAACCTTTGGTGGTCACAGTATTGGGCACGAACATGAATGTCTCGAATGCGTCGAAGGTGGAGTGAAGCCATCCGAGCTTTCCTCCCTTGGAGAAGGTCGGCTTGACAGTATCAACTATTTTTCTAGCGTTCATATCTTCGAAGTTTTAGGCCATTTCTTTGAGCATCAGGTCGATTCCGTCGGAAATGATGGCCTGGATATTGATCTTGGAAGGATCCACATACTCGCACAGGGCGATATCCTCCTCGATGACTTCATAGATACCGTACTTCTCCATCTTGTCTATGTCCTGTGCGAGGCAGGCCTTGGCAAGATACACGGGGAAGAGGTTCATCGGGAACACCTTGCCATAGACGTCTGAGACGACAAAGGCCCTTTCACCTCCGTGAAGGTTGGTGTCAAGGTCGTAGCGCATGGGGCAGACTTTCTCGAGAAGCCAGTGGAAGTAAGTGTGGGAGGTGCTGTACTGGTTGAAGCGGAAAGGCTTCATCCAGCCGAACATCTCATAGTCGTCACCTTCGCGCAGGAGGGTGATCTGGTTGTCATAGAAGCCAAGGTAACCGTGCATTCCGACATTCCTGCCGGAAAGGGCGTCGCCGCTGATGAAGCGGATGGACTCGGCCATATTGCCGTAATGCTCCTGAATCTCGTCGATGCAAAGACCGGCGGGGGCGTTGATGTAGCAGGGGGTGAGAGCCATGGGGCCGCATATTGCGACATTGCGGCTTACATCATAGACTCCCTTGACGAGAAGTTTACCTATGGCTGCAAGGCCGGCGAGACTTACCGTCCATGCCACCTGACCCTTGCGGATGGGGCAGATATGGTGAATCTGGACACCGACGTTGCCGGCGGGATGCGCACCCTTGAAAAGGTGGGTCTTCACGCCCTGAATGTTCCTGAGCGGTGACTTGGCATAGGTATCGGCATTGAAACTCATGTGGACTCCGCCTTCGCTCAGACGCCCGAGCGCGCTTACGGCTGCCTGGATGTAGGCAATCTCGCCTGCAAATGCGAAATCGGCATCCGCAGCAAGGGGAGCCGTGCTGAATGCTGACACAAAGACAGCCTTGGGGGCAATCTCCGGATTGGCAATGATGCCGTAAGGTCTCTGGACGATGAAAGGCCATACTCCGCCCTTGAGCAGAATATCCTTTATCTGTGCGGCATCCATCTTCTCAATGTCCTCTACAGGACTGAACTTTTCGGAAACTTTCCTGCCGTCCGACTTGATCTTCACAGCAAGCAATTTCCTCTTCTCCCCTCTGACGACCTCCACCACGGTTCCGCTGACGGGACTGGCAAAGACTACATCCGGAGATTTCTTGTCGGCCAGGACGGGAGTACCTGCGAGAACCGCATCTCCTTCCCTTACGAGCAGCTTCGGCACAAGGCCTCTGAAGTCCGTAGGGCAGACTGCGACAATGTCGGGAGATACCACCTTCTTGACCTTGAGGGCTGCTTCTCCGCTGAGCGGAATATTCAACCCTTTCTTCAATTGGATGATGTTTGACATTTTATAATGAATTTGATTTTTCGGAAAATTCGGTCGCGAATATAGCCAATTTTTTCCTAATTTCGCGCTCGTTATGGATGAGATTTTGAGAGGGCTCAACAGCGAGCAGGAAAAAGCGGTGCTATGCACCGAAGGCCCGGTACTTATTGTCGCCGGAGCCGGGTCAGGAAAAACACGCGTCCTCACTTCACGTGTAGCATATATCATAAGCCGCGGGACCGCACCGGAAACAGTGATGGCCCTGACTTTCACGAAAAAGGCAGCCACCGAGATGAAGGAGCGCATCGCCCTGATGGTCGGGGAAAGGCAGGCCCGCCACATAGTGATGGGGACCTTCCATTCGGTGTTCGTACGCTTCCTCAGGGAATATGCGGAAAAGATAGGATTCCCGAAAGAGTTCACCATCTACGACCAGAGCGACAGCATCAGCGCCGTCAAGGCTGTGGTCAAGATGATGGGGCTGGATGAGAAAATCTACAAGCCCAAGGAGGTTCTTTCCCGCATCAGCAAGGCAAAGAACGACCTTGTCACCCCTGCGATGTATGTGCGCAACAGCGAATTGATGCAGGCCGACTCCAGGGCGAAGAAACCGAAGATATGCGAAATCTACAACTTCTATCTCCAGGAATGCCGCAAGGCCGGAGTGATGGATTTCGATGATATACTGCTCTATATGAACATACTCCTCAGGGACTGTCCCGAAGCCCTTGAGTCCATCTCCTCCCGTTTCACTCATATCCTTGTCGATGAGTATCAGGACACGAACAGTTCGCAGTATCTGATTCTGAAAAAGCTCGCCGCAAAGCACGGCAATATCTGTGTGGTGGGCGACGATTCCCAGTCCATCTACGCATTCCGCGGGGCGAAAATCGAGAACATCCTGAAATTTCAGAAGGACTATCCCGGCAGCCACGTTTTCCGTCTCGAGCGCAATTACCGCTCCACCAGGACCATTGTGGAAGCAGCCAATTCCCTGATAGAAAAGAACACGAGCCGCATCCCGAAGAAATGCTACTCCGAAGCGGAGACTGGAGATCTGATAAAGTTCATCCCCTCCGCGAACGAACAGGAGGAGGCGGCCGAGGTTGTCTCCACCATTATCGCACGGATGAACAGGGACAAGGCCCAGTACAAGGATTTCGCTATTCTCTACAGGACCAATTCGCAGTCTCGCGTCCTCGAGGAATATCTCCGCAGAAGGAATATCCCCTACATGATATATTCCGGCAACTCCTTCTTCGAAAGATCTGAGGTCAAGGACCTTATGGCGTATTTCAAGCTTGCCGTGAACCCTTTTGACAACGAGTCTTTCAAGCGGGTCGTGAACCGTCCCGCCAGAGGAATCGGTGATACATCCCTGTCGGCTCTCACTCTTGCAGCAAGGGAGTTGAATCTGCCGCTGCTCAAGGCCTGCTACGACGAGAAGTCTCTGACTTACGGTCTGAAGCCGGCGGCCAGGGAAAAATTGATGGCCTTCGGCAATCTTGTAGGCGGTTTCTGGAACCTGTCGCGAAGCGGGGACGCCTTCGCCGTGGCGCAGCAGATTGCTTCCGACAGCGGTCTGCTGGCGTTCTACAAGGCGGATACTTCCGTCGAAGGACAGGCCCGCACAGCCAATGTCGAGGAACTTCTTTCAGCAGTCAAGAGTTATGTGGAAGACACCCAGACCGAGGAATTCGAAACTCTCAAGGCCGACGGGAAGATTCCTGCGGACCAGGAGGAAATCCGTCCCGAGGAACTTTCAACCGTGCTTCTGTCTGACTTCCTCGAAAACACCCTGCTGCTGAGCAATGCCGATACCGAGGACCGCACCGCCGAAGATGAAGAGGACGCCACCAACAGGGTTTCCCTGATGACTGTCCACAGCGCCAAGGGACTGGAGTTCCCCTATGTGTTTGTGACCGGGATGGAAGAAGGGCTGTTCCCCTCCGGCGGCTGGCTGATCGAGCCTTCGGAGATGGAAGAGGAAAGGCGTCTTTGCTATGTGGCTATGACAAGGGCCATGAAGGCTCTTTATATGAGTTATGCTGACAGTCGCATGAAAAACGGCGAGCGCAAGAACAATCCCCCGAGCCATTTTCTCTCGGACATAGACTCGAAATATATCAGCAACCCCGTTGCCGCGCAGCACAAGTCATCCTTTGACTTCTCTTCTTTCATGAATCCACGGACTGCATCCGGGTTCCCGACTCAAGCGGCCTCGCATCCCTCGCCCAGACCGGGGGCGGGATTTGCACCAAGACCTGTGGCAAAGCCGACGGTGCAGGCAAGGCCGACGGTGCAGCCAGGACCTGCCGCAGGACCGGCAGAACCGTTCATCCCGGACCCGGTAAACACCTTTGCTCCGGGACAGAGAATTGAGCACAATCGATTCGGGAAAGGTCTGATCCTCTCTATCAGCGGCACCGGCGACGACCGCACCATGCAGGTGCGCTTCGATAACTACGGTGAAAAGAAACTCGTTCTTAAATATGTGAAAATGAGAGTTTTGAAGTGATCCGGTTGGGATTCGAACCCAAGACCCACAGCTTAGAAGGCTGTTGCTCTATCCAGCTGAGCTACCGGACCATCCCATCAAATGGAGTGCAAATATATAGGAATTACGCCAAATTAGCAAATCCCATGAAGGCCAGAGCCAGAATACCGGCGGTGATGAGGGCAATGGGAATGCCTCGCAGGGCCGCGGGAACATTGTTTGCGGACAGTCTCTCACGGATACCGGCGAAAATCAGCATGGCCAATCCATAACCGACCGCAGTGGCAAGTGCATAGACGGTGGCCTCGGCAAGGTTGAGCATGTGAGCCTCTCCTCCGAAAGTGAACTGCTTGGTCACCACTGAAATGGCAACTCCGAGCACAGTACAGTTGGTCGTGATGAGGGGCAGGAATATGCCAAGCGCCTGATACAGCGACGGGCTGGTCTTCTTGAGCACTATCTCAACCATCTGCACAAGAGCCGCAATGACCAGAATGAAGGATATGGTCTGAAGGAATTCGATTCCAAGAGGAACGAGGACATAGTTCTGAAGAAGATATGTCACAACTGTGGCGAGAGTGATCACGAAGCAGACCGCACCGCTCATTCCAAAGGCCGTGGAAAGTTTGTTGGAAACTCCCAGAAACGGGCATATTCCCAGGAACTGGGAAAGGACGACATTGTTGACAAGTATCGCGGATAAGATTATTATCAGATATTCCATAGCCTATTTCTTGAAAATTTTGTTGAACACTACCATCAGGTAACCGAGTATGATGAAGGCACCGGGGGCAAGGACGAATGCCAGAATACCGTCTCCCGGAATGATTTTCAGTCCGAATGCCGAAAGAGAGCCGAGCAGTTCCCGCACCAGTCCGAGCACTGTCAGCGACAATGTGAAACCGAGGCCGATTCCGAGGCCGTCAAGAGCGGAATCCAAAACCGGATTCTTCGAAGCGAAGGCTTCGGCGCGGCCCAGTACGATGCAGTTCACCACTATGAGCGGAATGAACAGCCCGAGAGTGTCGTAAACCGCCGGGGTGAAGGCCTTCATCATGAATTCGAGCACTGTCACGAATGTGGCTATGACGACTATGTATGCCGGTATGCGGACTTTGTCCGGAACATACGGAGCAACCGCGGAAATGGCCATGTTGGACAGTACCAGGACAAAGAGAGTGGCAAGTCCCATACTCATGCCGTTAAGTGCCGAAGTGGTGGTGGCAAGTGTGGGGCACATGCCCAGAAGAAGGACAAATGTAGGATTCTCCTTTATCAGGCCTTTGGTGAAAATGCTGAATTTATTCATTGTCCTGTCCTCCTCTGTTTATGATGTGGAAAACATCGATTGCCTGTGTCAGGGCATCGCAATAGGCCCTGGATGTGATTGTAGCCGCCGTGATTGCATCGACATCCCCGCCGTCCTTGCGTACTTTAAGGACCTTCCGGGACGGGTCGAACCCGACGAACTGACGGTAGAAAGCCTCCTCGGTGCATTTCGCTCCAAGTCCCGGTGTCTCAGAGCAGACAAGAGCGGAAGTGCCGCTGATTGTACCCTCCGGGGTGATGCCCACCATTATGGAGAGCACACCGTTGAAACCGGAAGTCACCTGGGATTCAATTGCATAGGCCCGAGTGGAATCGGTCACCTCGAGAGCATAGTATCCTATGTTCTTCCCATCATATCTGATGCTTCCCTTGACCGGTTCGCCGCGGAACGAAGGTACCACCGCCCTGATGGCAGAGACGGTCTTTTCCGCTGCGGCAGCCTGAATAGGTTTGAGAGTCACGGCATAGACTGTCGCGAGCACTGCCGAGCAGGCGAAACATACTGCCAGAAGGCAGATTGTCATATTCTTGAATGTAGATTGAATTGCCATAGCCTATGTCCTCCCGAATTTTTTGCGGTGACAAGCCCTGTCGATAAGAGGCACGAGCGCATTCATGAACAGAATGGCGAAAGATATTCCTTCCGGATACGCACCGAAATACCTTATGAGCATTGTGATAAGACCGATGCCGACTCCGTAGATGACGCAGCCTGATTCACTCATGGGCGATGTGACATAATCGGTCGCCATGAAAATAGAGCCCAGAAGCATGCCGCCGGCAAGAATGTTGATGAACGGATTGACATACTGGGTGGGATCGATTGCGAAGAATATCCATCCGAAGATGAAGGCCGTTCCGAGAATTGTCAGCGGAATCAGCGGAGTGATCACCTTGCGGATGAGCAGATATGCGAAGCCAAGCAGGAAGGCAAGTGCCGAGATTTCTCCGGCCGAGCCGCCTATGTTATAGAAAAAAGTCCTGCCGAGATCCAGAGATGAAAGGGCCATAACATCTCCGCCTTCGCTCATGACACCGAGCAATGTGGCTCCGGTTATGTCGTCAACAGGGGAAATGATTCCGCCGCAGACAGTCCAGTCCGTCATCTGGACGGGGAATGAAATCAGCAGGAATACGCGGGCAGCGATGGCCGGGTTGAAAATATTCTGTCCAAGGCCGCCGAATGTCATCTTTACGACACCGATGGCGAAAAGGTCCCCGATGAGGACAATCCACAGGGGAATGGACGGGGGAAGAGAAAGGGCAAGCAGCAGTCCGGTGACCGCGGAAGCCCAGAGACAGGGAGTGTCAGGCGACTTGAGAAGCCATTTTGCAACAGCCCACTCGATGGCTATACTTGCCGCGACACTGACGACCATCACTGCAAGAGAGTACCATCCATAAAAAAGGAAGGCACAAATTACCGCCGGCGCCAGGGCGATGACCACATCCCTCATGATAGTCTTGGTCGATACGCTCGAATGTATGTGCGGCGAGGGTGAAACCAGTAGTTTTTTCATATACCGTGCAGTTATTTTTTACGGGAACGTATTGCACCAAGGACATCTGCCTTGGCAAGACGGATCTTGTCCAGAAGAGGAAGACCTGCGGGGCAGGTGTAGAGACAGCAGCCGCACTCGATGCAGTCCTGGACCGAATATTTCTCAAGCTCCTCCAGATTGGCCGCATTGGCAAGCCGATAAAGCAGGAAGGGCTCCAGACCCATGGGACAGGCATCGGCACATTTGCCGCAGCGGATGCATACTGTTTCCTTCGGGCGGCGAGTCTGGCTTTCTGTGAGGAACAGAATGGCGGAAGAGCCCTTGACTAAAGTAGCGTCAAGATTGGAAACGGCCTTTCCCATCATGGGACCGCCGCTGATGACTTTGGCCGCATTCTCCGGCACACCTCCGATCTGATCTATGACAAACGAAATGGGGGTACCTATACGGAAGAGGTAATTGCGCTGGAAGGCATCGTCGAGACAATCTCCCGTTACGGTGAGAGTGTTGGTGGTCAGAGGCTTGTGCTTCATGACCGCCTCATATACAGCGAGAGCTGTGGCGACATTCTGAACTACCGCACCGCTGTCGATGGGCAGAGCCATGGACTTCACTTCCCTTCCTGTTATGGTGCGGATGAGCTGTTTTTCTCCGCCCTGCGGATACTTTTTCTTCAGAGCCACAACCTCGATTTCATAAATACCGCCGGAGAGGATGTTGAGGCGTCCGATAGCCTTCTTTATGGCTTCGATGGCGTCCGGCTTGTTTTCCTCTATTCCTATGAAGCAGCGGCATTGCTTTCCGAGCACACGGTTGATGATCCATGCTCCGACAACAATTTCCTCCGCCCTTTCCACCATTATGCGGTTGTCGCTGGTCAGATAAGGCTCACACTCGGTACCGTTGAGAATCAGATATTCGGCAACCTTGCCGGGAGGCGGCGTCAACTTGACATGTGTCGGGAATGTAGCTCCTCCGAGTCCCACGACACCGGCCTGCTTGACCGCTTCCACTATCGCTGCGGGATCATCCGGGATGTGGCAGGCAATCTTGGTGGACAAGTCCACCGTATCAACCCACTCGTCCGGCATTGTCTCAATCTCTATATGGGGCACCATCTTCCCGGTAATATCGGCTCTGGGTGCGATGCTTTTCACGATTCCGGTGACTGATGAATGGATGTAGGCGGACACGAAACCGCCCGGCTCGGCAATGACTTCTCCGGTACGGACTTTCTGTCCTACGGTAACAACCGGCACAGCCGGAGCACCGATATGCTGACACATCGAAATATAGACAACCGGGGGCAGAGGAAGCGCAACTATGGCGCTGTCTCTGGAGATTTTTTTGTCTGCGGGGTGAATACCTCCTATGGGAAATGTTTTTGCCATATTCTACTGCTCCTCCTGTTTTTTGGGAAGTACGGGGAAATTCACAGCGTGAATGGCCCCTGTGGGACACTCTGCAACACATTTTTTGCAGAGCTTGCACTTTGTGAAATCAATATATGCCACATTGTCTGTGACCTCGATGGCATCGTGGATGCAGGCTTTGGCACATTTGCCGCAACCGATGCAGGCAGCGCCGCAGGCTTTCCGCGCGACAGGGCCCTTGTCCTTGTTGATACAGCTGACAAATACCCTCATTCCGCGCGGTCCCTTCTTCCTGAGTTCGATCACGCCCTTCGGGCAGGCTTTCACGCAGGCTCCGCAGCCGGCGCAAAGATTTTCGTCGATTTCTGGCAGTCCGGTTTCAGGATTCATGACTATTGCGCCGCTCGCACACACTCCGGCACAGTCCCCGCAACCGAGACATCCGTAAGGGCAGGCGGTGTCGGAACTGTAAAGAGACGCCTTCACACGGCAGGATGCAGTTCCGCCATATTCGGTGACAGTCGGACGCACGGAGCAGGCGCCGCCGCAGCGGACCACCGCCACCATGGGCTCCTTAGTGACAGCCTCGAGACCGAGGACACCGGCCACTTTCTTCATTGTCTCATTGCCGCCGACAGGACAGAAATTTTTCTCGATGTCCATCTCCTTCACGCAGGCAGTGGCAAATGCGCGGCATCCGGCATGTCCGCAGCCGCCGCAATTGGCCCCCGGCATAAGTTTTTCGATTTCATCGATTCTGCTGTCCTCTTCCACATGGAATTTCCTGGCCACCAGATGAAGTATCATAGCCAGAAGTCCTCCGAGCAGGGACAGAGCAAGAATCGTAAAAATGATGATTTTACCCATATACGGAATTTATAATTTCTTCAACTTGAACACACATTCATTGGCAAGACGGTCTCTGCAAAGGAATATGATAAAATAATACAGGGCCACGGAAGCAATGGCTCCAATGGCTGTCCACAATTCTCCGACCCCGGCTCTGCTCAGACCGAGAATGAAGATGACAAGAACCATCAACGGTATGGTGTATGCCAACCAGACTGCCTTAAGTCCCATCGAACGACGCATGCACACCTTCACCTTCTCCCCTGGAATGTATGTTTCGTAAGGGTCCGAAGGAACTTCCACAATCCTGGACCTGGCATCTCCCATACCGCAGACGGCCTTTGCATGGCAATCTCCGCAGGCTGACGACGAGATGATTTCAACCTCAACCGAGCTGGCGTCCGCCCGCACGACAGTACCATCATGCTCTATTCCGTCAAACATAGCGTGGTCAGAATTCTCCGCCTGTCATGCTGGCAGGGGATGTGTAATTATTCTCGAACTGCGGTCCCCCGTAATCGAGGACCTGCGAATTCGCTTTGGACGGAGTTTCCACATATCCGCCCTCCTCATCAGGAATGATGCTTGTCGGCTCCGAGAATTGCGTACACGAAGCTTCGAAGTGCAGAGGGATGTCGGTGATTTCTCCGTTACGGTTTTTGGCTATAATCAACTGGGTGGTGCCGGGCTTGTCATCGGGACCGGCAACCCCGAGATAATCAGGGCGGTGGATGAACAGCACCATATCGGCATCCTGCTCGATGGCACCGGATTCACGAAGGTCGCTGAGTTGCGGACGGGACATGCTGCCGGCACG
Organism: Bacteroidales bacterium; assembly: GCA_024401675.1. Taxonomy (GTDB): domain Bacteria; phylum Bacteroidota; class Bacteroidia; order Bacteroidales; family UBA932; genus Cryptobacteroides. The sequence goes on from JAKSKQ010000001.1 coordinate 39,736, forward strand.
CTCGACTGTCTTTCGGCTGAGCTGGGACAAGGCAATGATAGGCACATTATGCTCCTTGGCCGTGGCTTTGAGAAGTCTTGATATGGCGGAAACCTCCTGCTCGCGCATACCCCGAAGTTCGGCGGGGCCCTGCATAAGCTGGAGATAATCGACAATCACAAGCCTCACACCGTACTGTTTCACAAGTTTCTTCACCTTGCTTCGCAGTTCCATCACCGGAAGCGAAGGGGTGTCGTCGAGGTACAGCGGTGCATTGGACAGGGCTCGGATTTTATCGTTGATGTTTGTCCAGTCGGCCTGAGTCATCTTGAGACGGCCTTTCATCTTTCCGGACTCAAGTCCTGTCTCTGAAAGAATCATACGGTTGGCAAGCTGCACTGTGGACATCTCCAATGAGAAAATGGCGACAGGATAGTTCATCTTGGCGGCATGCACAGCCATATTTATGGCGAAAGAAGTCTTTCCCACACCGGGACGGGCGGCGAGAATTATCAAATCGGACGCCTGCCATCCCATGGTGATTCCGTCGAGGGTCGGGAATCCGGACGGAACTCCGCTGAGCCCGTTGCTGGATTTCTGCCGGTCCTCCATTGCAGTCAGAGCGCGGCTTATGACATCGCCGATGGGCTGGACTTCCTTCCTCGCATCAGTTGACAGAGCTTCGAAAATCTTGCTCTGAGCCGTGTCTGACAGGTCTTCCAGAGGCACACTGTCATCGAAGGCAGTATTGATTATGTCATAGGAAGCCTTGATTATCTCCCTCTGGATGAATTTCTGTTTGACAACCTTGGCATGGGATTCCATGTGAGCGGCGGCTCCTACCTTCTGGGACAATTCCACAAGATACTGGGCACCGCCGACTATTTCAAGATTGCCTTCGGCTGAAAGCTTTTCGCCGACCTGCAATATATCTACAGGCTGATGGTTCAGGTGAAGTTCACGGATGGCCTTATATATTATGGCATTCCGCTCGTCGTAAAAGCACCGGGCGAAAGGAAGTTCGTCCAGAGCATCATCCAGACAGCTCGGCTCCACAAGAAGGGCTCCGAGCACAGCCTGTTCTATTTCGATGTTCTGGGGAGGCTTCTTGCCTTCTATAAGCTTGTCCAGATTGACCGGACTGTCCTGGCTTTTCTGGCCTTTTCCCTTCTTGAACGCACCGTCCTGTGGCATATTGCTTCCCTATCAGAAGTTTTCGGGATTCACAAGAATCCTGCCGCAGAATTCGCACACGATCATCCTCTTGTTGGAACGGATGTCGATGATTCTCTGGGGAGGGATTGTATTGTAGCATCCTCCGCAGCTGTTCTCATTGTACAGGGAAACGACTGCGAGATGATTGTTGTAACTGCTGCGGATACGCTCGTAGGCGCTCAGCGTCCTCTCGTCAATCTTGGCGGCAAGAGCGTCGCGCTCACCCTGAAGGACAGCCTCTTCCTTGGCAGTGGATTCGATGATTGTCTCGAGTTCCTCTTTCTTTATCTTCAGGTCCTCGTTCTTCACTGCAAGTTTCTCCTCCTGACGGCCGAGAATCTCGGTGTCTTTCTGGATGTCTTCCTTGGCCTCCACAATGTGCTTCTCTGAAATTTTGCGGAGAAGACCGAGGTTTTCGATTTCCTTGTTCAGGGAATCATACTCGCGGTTATTGGCAATGGTCTCGAGCTGACCGGTGTATTTTTCAATAGTTGCGTCATACTCCACAATGAGGCCCTTGTTCTCGGTGATGACTGTCTCATTGCCGGAAATTCTGCCTTTGATGTTACCGATCTTGCCTTCAAGTTCGGCAATTTCCTTTTCGAGGTCCGCCACTTCGACGGGAAGTTCACCGCGGAGCTGGTGAATCTTGTCTATCTTTATGTCAGACTGCTGGAGATCCCAAAGGGTACCGAGTTTCTCCTGAACCTTGTCGGGCTCCGCAAATGTTTTCTGGATTGATACGAACGTCTCCCTCCTGTCGATGGGGGCTTCCTTCTTGATTATTTTCTTTGTCGCCATATTGATTTATGTATTATTAACTTTTTATTCCTTGCGAATTACCGCAAAATGCGAACTGCAAAGGTAAAAAATTTTTTATTTAAGCATGAATTTTATTTTTTCAGCCCGTTACGGACCTCCACCAGAGATTCGCGGATTTCCCTGAGGGCATCGAGCGCCTTGACTTTACCTTCGACTTGCTGTTTCTGGGCAAGTAGCTTTTTCTCTGCTCCGTCAAGTGTCATTCCAAGTTCTTTCACGAGATAGTGGATCTGCCTGAGTATCTCCATATCTTCGGCTGTGAACATACGGTTACCCTTCGCATTTCTGCGGGGTTTGAGTAATTTGGGGAAAGAATTGGACCAGAATCTGACAAGAGATGTGTTCTCTCCCAGCAGTTGGGCCGCTTCTCCGATGGTGTAATAGAGTTTTTCCATAGTATCAGTCAAGAGATTGCCCTGTGCTTGATCCCACGATCAGGCAGTTGGCATACTCTTCCGGGTTCAAATTGTAGTAAAAATAATGCACGGGGTCGCATACTTCCCCGTCTTTCCTCACTTCATAATGCAGGCACGGAGCCATTGTCTGGCCGGACACTCCGGTCGCAGCGATTCTCGCACCTTTCTTCACATAGGATCCTGTCCTCACGGAAATGTCGGCAAGGTGACCGTATTTTGTCGTATAGCCACCTTCATGAGTGATGGTCACCGTATTTCCGAGTCCTGAAACACTCCTGGACACTTCGCTGACATATCCGGCGGCAGTGGCGAGCACCGGCTCTCCGGATTCCGAGAAGATGTCCATTCCGGTATGATGGAAGACCACCCTGAAAATCGGGCTCTGCTTCTCGCCGATTGAAGCTCCGACCCTCGCGTAGGAAAAATTCTTGAGAGGGAGATTCATAGGAGGCATCACGAAGTCCTTCCCCGTCACCTTCCTTAATATATATGTGAAATTCTCCTCCGTCACTGCGGCACTGTGAGACAGGTCCTCAAGACGGAGCGCTGAATTGGTGATAATATTCTCGTCGCGCGTGGTGTCGCGGATGGAGTACTTGAAAGTATTCATATCCCGGGCCCGGGGAGCCGGCGAGTTGAATATCGTGTTGTACAAATCATCGTTCTGAAGTTCCAGACCGGCAAGTTCGGCACGGAGGAGTTTTTCCTTCTGTTCCAGAAGCCTGTACTCGGAGGCATACTGCCGGGTCTCCTTCCGGAGAGCCCGCTCTGTTCGGGTGGAGAACACGAGAGCCAGCAGCAGATACGCGACAATTGTGAAGGCGATACTGAGCATCAGCACAGATATCACAGTCCTCACGGCAGGCCAGAGGCGGCCTTGAGGCTTGACCTCGAAGTCATTTCCGTCCAATATGTATTTGGTCTTCATTTGTCCCTTGGTATTACCTGGTTCTGTGTCTTCTTGAATGGATGGGATTGGCAGGCGGCAAATTGGCATTTCCAGTCTGCTTGTTTATGACCATTCTGCCATAAGCGTCGGCATCCATGTACAAATCCATATAATTCAGCGGATTCACGAAATTGTTGCGGTAAATCACCTCGAAGTGGAGGTGAGGGCCCGTTGATTTCCCGGAATTGCCGGAAAGGGCAATCTGCTCTCCTCTGGTGACCTTCTGCCCCTGGGTGACAAGGGCAGTCTTGAGATGACCGTATCTGGTCTTGTAGCCGAAGCCGTGGTCGATTATGATATAATTGCCATAGCCCTTCCTCTTTGTCTCCAATACCACTTCGCACACGACTCCGTCGCCGACACTGTAAATCGGAGTGCCGAGCTTCATGGCGAAATCGACACCGGTGTGGTTGGCGCGGTAGCCATAGACGGGATCCGTGCGGCGGCCGAACCGGCTTGTGATGCGGTACGCCTGCTGATCGGGAATCATGGGCGGGATGGCGGGAACATGGGCGGCAAGGTCTCCGCTATGCGCTGATGCCCGGAATATCTCGTCAAACGAACGGTGCTGGTTGCAGGAATTCACGATAAGGGCATCGAGACGCATCTTGGTCATCTGCAGGTACATGTTGTTACCGGCCATGTCCTTGACGGAGTCCGGCTTGTTGACCTTCACCTTCGCGGGGGAGTCCTCCATACCGAAAAGCAGACGGTAAGTGTCGTTGTCCCTCTGGCGAAGATAGTCCAGTGCCTCTTCGTAAGCGTCGAGCCTGCGGTTGAGCTCTTCGTACTCGGCCTTGTACCTTACATTCTTCTTGCGCAGCAGCACTGTCTTCGGAAGTTCGAGGTCCAGTACTCTGGTATAGAAGAAATAATATCCGGTGACAATGATGCTGGCGCACAGTACAGCGATAGCGGCCTCAAGAATAACCTGACGCCGGGTCTTGAACACCTGCTCGTAGGAGAGGGTTTCCTCGTTGTATCTGTACCGTACGACCTTTTTCACTTCGGATGCTTATTTCATTCCGGGATACAGGGGTGTACCGTCCGAATATTTGAAGTCGGCGGCGGAATTGACCGTCAGCTGAATGCTTCCCTGATAAAGGGTGAGAACTCCGGTGACATCGATGGTCCTTCTTCCGCTGAGCACATCTGCGGGGATTTCAAGATCTGAGAACTTGCTGTAGCCGCTGGTGCGGATCTGGACAGACTTGCCGTCGAGCTTGAAGTACTGGCTCAGGCTGACTGCTATCTTCTCGATAGCCGTGTATTTGCCGTCCTCTCCTTTCAGAGAGCCAACTGTAACATAGTTTCCGGCATCATCCTTGAGATAGTTTGCTCCGGAGCCGACCTTGCAGCCGTCCCAGCATCCCATAAGCATGAGTTCTGTCAATTTCACCTTGGACATGGCCCAGGTGGTGATGCCGTGGGTCTTGCCGTGAGCCACATTGTGAGTGGGGCAGGTCTCTGAAGTTCCGTTGCTGTCGGAAAGGAAAATCCTGTTGGTATAGCTCTCCTTGTCCTTGTTGGAATCGAGGTAGAGAAGGGCGAACACCTCATTGCCGTAGGTGAGACCTTTCATTGTCACGAGGGCCCCCACTTTGGAATTGGTGGCCTGGGTGTCGGACAGTCCGACAGGAAGTTCGGATGCAGAAGAGATGGGCACGGGAGCGACCTGCTCCTCGATTTCTCCCTTGAGGACATGAGTGTTGATGACTATCGCGTTCTCGATATAGGAGGTCTCATACTTGTCGGCGAAAGAACCGTCATCCTTGACATTGCGGGACGCGCCGACCTGGACCATGCCCATGCCGTATTTGTCTCCGCTCTTGTAGCCGTACATACCAAGAGTCAGGTCCCTGCACACAACCCACACACGCATTCCCTGAGGGAAATCGTTGTAAAGTCCGTTCTTGCCGATCTTGATTTCCATTCCGCCGGTAGCGTCCTGGATATAGAAACTCTTGTAGAAGTTTCCGGGCTGGTCGGTGGTGGTGATGATTCCGCTGATGACGAGATCCTCATCCATGTTCCAGGACTTCTCCTGCTCATATTTGGCGGCAAGCTCGGCTATCGTGATAATCTTACCGTACTTTGCAGTGACTTCGGATTCTGTCCAGACCTTTTCTCTGGCGGGTGCGTCATATTTTGAAGTGAACACCGGCTCAAACTCCTGGCAGGCGGCCAGAGTGAGCATGGCGAGAATTATTGATGATATCTTTTTCATAGGCTTAGAATCTGAAGTAAATGTTCAACATATAATTGATTCCCTGCATATAGAAATATTTCGGGTCGAACCTGTAGTAACGGTCGCGGCCCTCGCTCTTGATAAGACGGGTCTGCTCGTAGCCGCCGGTCTTGACATTGCGGTTGTTGGTGATGTTCTGGATGTTGGCGGAGAATCCCAGCTGGTATTTTCTCTGGATGTACCAGCTCTTGCCTATGCTCGCGTTGAGAAGGAAGGCGGGTGCGAACTCCTCCTGGGTGGTCATATAGTCGATTTCGTCCGGAGTCTCGATACCGTCACCGCCGGCGCAGGCGAAGTGGGTGCGGTAGAGAGGGTTCATGTCCAGATAGGACTTAGCAAAGAACTGTCCGTTGATTTCGAAGAACCAGTAGTCTATGTTGTAGTTGATTGCAAGCTCGGCGGCAAGTTGGGGAGTAGAAGGAACATAATGCTTCTTGTTGCCGAGGACGATGGGGTTGCCGTCAACATCCTCGTCGAGAATCCATCTTCCGTCGGGAGCCTGAATCTTCTTGTAGATGGGACTGCTCATCCAGTAGGGAACATCCTCGTCGCGGATGATTTCCGCACTGTTGTCCACGGTCTGGACCATGTGGGGGTTCTTTGTGTAAATGTGCTCACCCCATGCCAGTACACCGGAAATGCTGAGACCGGTGACAGGAAGAGGAATCTTCGCTCCGACTTCGATACCGGCGTGGCGCTCGGCGATTCCGGTCATCGCGAAGTTGGTGAATGACTGCTGGGAGTCATCGTAGAAGCTCATGACCTTGGTCAGGTCGTTGATTGTGGTGAAGTATCCGGTCACACGGACTGAATATCCGTTGTGGTTGTACTGATAGTTGAGGTCTGAGGAGAAAATCTTGCTGGTGGTCAGATTGTCAACCATCGAGTTTCTGGTACGTGCGGAGATGAAGGACTGGTTGAATGTCGGGGCGTTGTTGAAATAGCCGGCATTCGCGCTGATACGGTGTCCTCCGTCGAAGATATAAGCGGCGCCGACCTTTGCCGAATAGGTGAGGAAGTCGGCCCTCTTTGACTTGCCCTTGGACGAAATCACTTCCCCTTTTGAATCATAGGATGTAAGTGTCTTGCCCTCGTACACGATTTCCTTTCCGTTGTCATCGAGACCGGCGAAAAGACCCTTGCGCACAAGACCTTCCCTCCAGAAGCCTTCATGGCCGAGGGTGAGGCCCACATTGGCTGTAAAGTGCCCGAAGTTCAGGATACCGTTGGCCCAGATATTCTCCTTGCGGATATGGGCGAGATAATCGTAGCCGTACTTGCCGCCCTTGAGGATTTTCTGGGCGCTGCCGTTGGCGAGGAAGTAGTCCAGGTCGTTCTGGATGAGAGCCTCGGAAGAAGCGAAATCGCGCTCTGCGAACTGGTCCACATTGAGGTAGTACTGACCGCCGAGAAGGTCGTCGATCTTCTTGTAGTTCTCGGTTATGTTGATCTTGGCGTCAAGACCTCCCGTAAGTGTGAAATGAGAACTCTGGAGCCACTTGACACTGGCCGCGAAGTTTATGTCGTTCTGGTCCACATGACGGTCTTCCACAACATACTTGCTGCGGCCGTCGGCCTGACGGTAGTTCACATTGTACATCCTGTCCCAATTGACATGCTGGTAGGGGTCGTAAGTTGCGCCGCGCTTGGTCCAGGCGTATTCAGCCCATTCGGACTTGTCGAGGTTGTTGCGGTTGTAGTCGGAGTCCTCCATCTTGAAATAAGACGGAAGGTTGCGGTAATAGTCCGGACGGGGGTCCATTGCGTCGTACCAGTCGAGGGCGGTGTAACCGTTGCGGCCGGTGCGCCACAGAAGGGTGGCGAAGCCTGACAGGTTCTTGGAAGGAGTGAAGTTGTACTTCAGGCCGACAACAGGCTCGAAGGTCCTGCGGACACGGGCATTGCGGACCTTGCCGTTCTGATAACCCCAGTTGGAGTTGTACATGTTGTCTCCCATAAGGTTATATACTTCCTGGGTGGAAGCGTTCTGGGCTCCCCTCTCGCCGGGAGTGGCGAAAGCGAACAGCGCGAGGCTGTGGCTGGAATTGAAGCGCTTCTCTGCGCCCGCATAAATTGCGAGTGACTTGTAATATACGCCCTTCACCCAGTCGTTGCCGCCGACACGGGCGCTGGCGTTCACTGCGAAAGACCAGCCGTTGTCAAGCACGCCGGAAGCATAGGTGAGCATCAGGCGGAGACGGTAGAGAGCGGAATTGGTAAGGACACTGGCGCGAAGTCCGGTGCGGACCGAACTGGGCACAGCGGCGATATTCGTGACGCCGTTGTAGCCGCCGAGGCTCGCATCTGAAGACTCGAGACCGTTGGTGGTGTCCTTTGAACGCATAGCCTCGTTGAGTCCGCTCCACAGAGAGAAGGGGCTGTAACCGGTGATGGCGTCATTCATCCTGACTCCTGCGAGAAGCACATCCTGAGTCTCGGAATTGTAACCGCGGTTCTTGTAGCGGACGGGGCTGAAACCGTAGCTCACAATATTGGAATAGACATCGTTGTTTCCGCTGTAAAGGATGGTCGGAGTATCGGAATAACCGCTGTCCTGCAGGTCGAACTCGGAATAATTGGAGTCATCGACGTCTGCAACCTGCGACTTCGGTGTAAGTGTCACGAACATAAGGTCGCGCACCAGACCGTCTTCGACAACGACATTGATATGTGCAGTGACATAGCCCTCTGCGGAAACTTCAAGTTCGTAGCCGCCGTTGTCGAGGTCCTTGAAAAGGAATTTTCCGGCAGCATTGGACGTGGTGCCCCAGTGAAGGATTCCGCCCTGGAGCAAGTGGACCTGCGCTCCCTGTACCGGAACTCGGCCGTCACGGCTCACCACAGCCGCAGTGATGCCGCCCAGTCCCTGCGCAAACATCGCCGCACTCAGGAGCAACGCCGCAAAAATCAGTGATAGTTTTTTCATATTCATTATTTAGTAATTACAATGTAAGTCGGATAATGGTCGGAATATCCTCCGATGAAGGCTCCGTTGGAGAACGTGCGGAACGGGGTGCCCTTGTACTGGCCGCTCTGCTGGGTCATGAAAGGCTTGTTGAACACGCGGCCGTAGTATTTGTTGCGGACCACCCTTCTGAGTTTGAATCCGGCATCGGTACATGTCGCGAGGTTATAATTGACCTGAATTATGTCGTAGATGTTCCACTCGCCGCGGTAGGCGAGAGAACCGTAGCCGTCAGCGAGCATAGTCTCGAAGGGGTCGAAGAAATCACCCGGCTCCATCTCGGCGATGGTGGCCTTGCCGTGGAGCCACTTCTTCTGGCTCTCGTCGGTAGGGTTGTCATTCATGTCACCCATCACGGCGATTTTTATTCCGGGATATTTCTTCTCCATTTTTTTCGAATGGTTGTAGATGATTTCAGCACCGCGGGAACGGAGGTCGGAACCCTTGCCTCCGATACGGGAGGGAAGGTGGCAGACATAGAATGCGAAATGTTCTTCGCCTATGAGACCGTGGACCATCAGTATGTCACGGGTGCGGAAGTTCTCCTGAGCCTCCTTGTTGAGGGTAATCTTGACTTTGGAGCCGGCAAAGGTGAAGGGTATGCTTTCGGAATCCAGATATTTGAATTTGGCGGGATCATAGAGCAGGGCCACATCCACACCGCGGCGGTCGGGACCGTCATAATGGATAATCTGGTAATTCGCCTCGGCAATCTGCGGGTCGCTGACCAGGTCCTCGAGCACAAGACGGTTCTCTATTTCGGAAACACCGAGAATGGTGTGCCAGAGACCGTTGTCGTCGTGCATGGCGCGGATGACTTCGGCCATATTGTGAATCTTCTTGGCATATTTGGTCTCAGTCCACTGGTTGGAGCCTTCCGGAAGGAATTCCTCGTCGTTGTGGGACGGATCGTTGTATGTGTCGAACAGGTTCTCGAGGTTGTAGAAACCTATGACATGGTTTATTCTCTGCGCCCGTGCCTGAGTGCCTGAAAGCAGCATCGCGGCGAGCAGGAAGAATAAGAAAATGTGAAATGTTTTTTTCATAATCTGTTATTTCCAGTATGTGGACACTGTGGATTCCACCTTGGCGGCATTTTCCTCTCCGATTTTTGCGGGAAGATTCACAAAAAAGTCATATCCGAGCTTGGCTTCAAGAGATTTTACCGACATCTTGCAAGAGGGGTCTGTCATGAAGTTGTCGCCGGAATAATTCTGATTCTTGAAATAGAACGCAATAGCGACATATCCCTGGGACTGACCGGGGAATTTCGTCCCGGAAGCATTTCTCTTATATCCGAGAAGAGCTTTGTAGTAGCCGACCGGGACCGCTATGGACTTGCCGTCATTGTCTTTGGCCGTGCGGGTATATCCGTGGATATCGGCGCCGGTCACCACATAGAGAGTGTCGAAATCCACCATCCAGTTGCGGACATTGCCCTCCAATTCGCTCCAGGCACCGCCGTTGAGGTCATAGTTCTGCGGGGTTATATTGGTTCCGTAGAAGGTCTGGAAGTTGGCCTCGGAACTGAGCCGGTCCGCAGAGGGACACTGATGTCCGCGGGCGCCGTATCCGCTGAAGGGACGGGTTACGACAGCCTGATCGTCCCGGGGAACCTTGGGATCAATGGTTCCGGTCCACGCCTCGCCGTCATCGAAAGTGCGGCTTCCGCTACCTTTAAGCGCCTTGTTCAGAGGGTATGCCACCCAGACTGAAACTCTTGCCTGCGGGTCAAGATAAAACGAGTAGTTACGGAAGCGACCCACTCCGTACGGCATATCGTGGGTGACAAAGCAAAGATCCGGGTCGTCGGTCGCGGGAAGTTCCATCCATTTGGGGGCGATTTCGGAATACGGTCCCCCTCCTGATTCCGTCCCTTTCTGGACGAGGGTGGCGGAAGATGAATGTCTGCCGCTGCTCAGAGTTACAGTCACCGAGCGCTCCTGTTTCGAAGCCGCCTCCCAGTAGAGTACGCAAGTGGCGGCACCGCTGCCTTCCGTCTTGTCCAGGCGGGCCCAGGCTTCATCTGTCTGAGGGGTGAATTCAAGAGAGAGTGTCCATGAACCTTCGGCCTCGACACTGATGAACTGGCTGTCCTTTTTCCAGGACACCGTTTTCAGTGGCATGGAAATGGACACCTTGGATGAAGACAGTCCTTCGGAACCACTGCAGGAAAGGGAAACTGCTGCGGCACCCCCAAGGAGAGCCGCAGCAATCAGAATTTCAAGTATATGCCCCAGAGGACGCGTCAAGACTCTACTCCTCTACAGGATTGATACCGATAAGGGCTGCTCTCTTGTCGCACTTCACTTCGACAGAGCCGGGAGTCACCTCGACGGTATAATAGTCGGCATCCGTAATTTGCAATGTGTAAGGAGAGTTGCCTTTGAAATTGGCATTAGGGCTGATGTGTACAGTCTTGCCGCCAACTGAAAGGTCCGCTCCGCCAGCAAGGTCATTCCAGCACACTGCGTAGAAACCGATCTTGGTCACACCGGCAGGAATTGTCAGGGTTGCACTGCCCGCCTTGCTGCTGGTGCTGAGTTTGATGAGTTTTTCTACCTTCTGTTTGTTGATGGTTCCGGAGCCTTCCTGGGAGTTGCTGCCTATTGTCCATTTGATGCTGGATGTGAGCGGATGTGCAAGATAATCCTCGTTCTTCGAGCCAAGCTGGGTAATCGTGACTATGGCCTGGTTGTCATCATCTGCATAGAAGGTGATTTTGGCCTCACGCTTCACGCCGTCGTTCTTGGTGGCGGAGATTGAAATATTGGAAGAACCGGCAGCCGATTCAGGAGATATCGTAAGCCATGACTTGACATCATCATATCCCTTGAGGGTCCAGGCGAGAGTTGAGGTAAGCTGGATTTCAGTAGCGGTGCCCTCGATGGGAAGTTCCACTTCAGTCTTTGAAACCGAGAGCTTGCTTTCAACAATCTTGGTCGGATTGACACCGATGAGGACGACTCTCTTGTCGCAGGTTACAGTAACATCGGATCCCGGAGTCACGGCGACAGTGAAATAGTTTGCGGCGTCGGAGAATGTCAGGTTGAATGCAGGGTCTCCTGTAAGGCCGGCATTTGTGGGAACAGTGACAGTCTTGCCACCAATCTTTATGTCGGCGCTCTCAAGGCCGTTCCAGCAGGCAGAGTAGAAACCTATTTCGGTAACACCGACAGGGATGTGCAGAGTTGCGCTGCCCGCCTTGCTGCTGGTACCCATCTTGAGCAGATTTTTGACAGGAACCTCGTTCACGACAGCAGACTGTTTGCTGGTACCTGTGCTGGTACTGTCGGAAGCGCTCGCGCCAAGAGTCCACTTGATTTCTGAAGTAAGAGGATGTGCAAGTTGCTCAACGGGCTTCTCAGTGGAAGCGTCATAAGCGAGGAGATACACTCCGACAAGTTCGGACTTGTTCTCGGGACGGTAGAATGAGTATGTACCGGCAATAGTCACCGTACCACCGTCCTTCATTTCGAAGCGGTCCTTGTTCATCACTTCGAAGACAGGAATAGTGCCTGTGGCGTCTGTAAGTTCGAAACGGCCGTTAGTCTTCACATATTTGCTGACTGTTCCCTTGTATTTGTAGAATGTGGAAGAATCTTTTGAAGCCACAATTTCGGAGACAGTCTTCTCGGCGGCCTGCTCGTAAGGGGTAAGATCGATGGGCTCGCCATCATCGACTGATATGATAGTAGCGGGGTCTATTTCGGCTGTTCCCTGATAGTCTTTGTAATATCCCTGGAGGGTGACAAAGCTGCCGTTTTTAATCTTTGAGCCGTATGTTTCCTTGCTGGCGGCATCCACTGAATAGATTTTAACCTTACCGGTGCCGTCGTTGAGAGTGAATGAGCAATACTTGGAATCGAATCCCTCGGCCGTTCCCTTAAGTTCATAGAGGACTGTAGGGTTCTTGGCATCAAGGAACTCCTTAACAGTGCCTTTGACTGCGTCTGTCTTGACAGGAGCCTCGATGTTCTCAATCACACCGTCAGCCATCTGGTGGGTCTTCTTTGACTCATAGTACTCATAATGACCCTTGATAGTAACGACGCAGTTCTGTGCGAGGTTAGCTTCTTTTTCCTTGAAGTTCTTAGGGAATGCGCAGGCGATTGTGCCCGTCTCGTCGGTAAGGTCGAAGCCATAGTATGTTTTGGATGAAGGGGAAATATTGCTGATTTTTCCCTGAAGCTTATAATCAGTGGCTGTTTCAGCCTTGGCGATGAATTCGGCCACTGTAAGCAACTCGGCATCACCTTTGGGGCCGGCCTGGGTAAATTTCACTGAAGCCTGGTTGAGTTTGTCTCCATAGAACGAGATTGTCACCTCGCGGTTGGCTCCGACATTCTCGGTGGCAGTCACAGTGATTGTGGCATTGCCTGAACCTTCGGTCGGGCTGATGCTGAGCCACGCCTTGACTTCGTCTGTGTAGCCCTTGAGTTTCCACGCCATGTTGGCGTCAAGTTTGATGGTTTCGCTGCCTCCGGCAACTTCAAATGTGACAGAAGATTTGTCAACATTGAATTCTGCTGACAACTGAGCCTGCTCCTTGTTGCAGGAAACAGACAAAACTGCCAGTACTGAGAGCAGAATGGCAGGCACTAAGTGTTTGATTCTCATAAAATTATAATGGTTTATTTGAATTTCGCAAAACGAGAACACAAAGTTATAAAAAAATATCGAGGAAGTTACCTTTTCCCCGATATTTTTCTTATATGCAATGACAGTGTCTAACGGGCCAGAGTCACGGCGACGCCGTCGGGATTATTCTCGAATTCGACAAGGTAGGTGGAACTGTCTTCATCCCAGCGGGCCTCGTCGAAAGTCTCAGCCCCGTCTATCGTTACGGAAGACGGCCGGAAAGGAAGATAAACCCTGGACACATTGTGAGTGTTCACAGGCGACTTTGCCGTGTAACTGTAACTCTCTCCGTCGAAGACTTCCTCATAAGTCCGGGAGGCGGAGGCCAGAACCTCAGGACGGCTCCTGTCGGTCTTCGCCATGTCTATCAGAAGGGCCTGGGTGCCGGGAGCGACTGATTTGCTCCTGACTACCGGAAGGGTCGGATCATAGACATCGATGTAAAGGCCGTCAAGACGAAGCGGCTCGTCGGAGACGCTCTCATCCAGCACCGCGGCAATCTTGTAGATGCCCCTGTCCAGTACGAAACTGTTCTTGAATGTGATTTCACCGGGATAAAGATCCTTCACTGCCGAAATGAGCTCGGAGTCATCCTCAAGCGCGAATTCCTTGGAGTCTTTCCTTATGATGCGCACGGAGCCCCTGCCGTATCCGTAGAGTCCGTCAGACGCGCCCTCGGGAATACCCATCAGCGAGAAAAGATGGTCGGCGGGGCACTTGTACGAATTGCCTCCTGTATTCCACCATTCAAGCACATTCTGGTAAGGATCGTCGTCCCTGCTGCTGTAGATTATGATTCCTCCCCTTTTCACCCACCTGGCAAGCTGTCTGTGGGCCTCGGGATCCATGGGCTTCATATTCGAATATGACATCAGGAGTACTTTGGTGTCCGCAAGGGTTTTCCTGAAAGAAAGATTCTCCATATGCACTATGCCCACAGGCACTCCTCTCTTGAGAAGCGGAAGAGCCTGTCCGAAAAAGCCTGAAAGACCCGGGTCGGAATATCCTTCATGCTGAGGGAAAGACTGGAACATGAGGGAATTGGCCATCAGCACGCTTATTCCTTCCGTACCGCTCACGCGGCTCTCGGAAAGCGGCATTCTCTGGAGAGCGTTGATCATGATCTGCATCTGGGTTGCATAAGAGGAAGGTATGTGTATCTTCTCCTTATCGGTGGCGCTCTTGCAGTAGAGACCCTCGTAAATTCTTTCGGGCCAAGGCATTATCTCATAGGTGTTCACATCCGGATAGAGTATCTGGGCAGTGAATGTGGCCTCATAGTTCTTTTTGTAATCGGCCCAATCACGCGGCCAGTCCTCGATGGGGTCGGTGAGAAAATACACAGTTCGTCCGGTCGGAGCCGTCATCGATTTCGCACAGCCGTACTCAAGGAAAGCAGTCTCAAACACCCTTTCGCGCCGCTCTCCGCCGTAGTAATTGGGCTCGCGCGACGTGCCGGTCCACACCTGGGCAATATAGCCGTCTATGCAGTCCAGAGAAGCAAGGCTCGCTTCCGGGGAGACAATCTTCCAGGCGGTGTAGTTCACCAGCGAATGAGTCGGAACGAAACATTTTATCTCGCGCGAGAGACTCTTTCCGTACTGCTTTGCATATGTGCCGACCTCCTTGAGAGCATTGTAGTACATATGGTACTTGAGCTTGTTGGAAAGATATGTGTTCTCCGCACTTTCATGCTGGGCGCGCCAGGGGAAGCCGTAGAACTTCTCCCACTCCCTCTTGAAAGACTCGCTGTAACCCGCAAACGCCCAGAATTCCGGCTCTTCGAAATAGATGACGTCTATGCCGGCATCTATGGCTCTCTTGACGTGAACCTCCTTCATGTATTTGAGGTAATTCCCGGTCGGGACGATATAGGGCACCATATGTCCGTGCCAGATGGTGTCTCCGTTCTCGCGGACCTGACCTTCGTCCAGATGCGGCATCCCGTCCCA
Source organism: Bacteroidales bacterium (assembly GCA_024401675.1). Classification (GTDB taxonomy): domain Bacteria; phylum Bacteroidota; class Bacteroidia; order Bacteroidales; family UBA932; genus Cryptobacteroides. The sequence continues at coordinate 54,923 of JAKSKQ010000001.1, forward strand.
TTCACCCGTGAAATAGTCCTTGTAGCCACCCCAGGCGATGCCTGTCATGAACTGGACCTGGTAGCCGCGGTCCTTCCACGACTTCACTCTGTTCTCCAGGGTCCTCGGATTCTCCTTGTCAGAGGGATTGCCTCCCACTCCATAGACCATCACCGCATCCGCCCTGTTGTCTATGGTCGGACGCCAGGGTTGGCTTGACTGGAAGGTGGTCTTCGGAATATTTTCACTTGAATTGCAGGCGGCAACCGCAATGAGCGCCACCTGCAAATAAATCCATTTCTTCATACTTTTAAGGAACAAAAACTTCCTTCACTTCCGAGAAGTTGTAGCGCCTCGTGCCTGTTCCGGCAGGGGTGTCATAGTTTATGCGTGCAGCAGCGCGGACATAAACTTTAGATCCCGAAATCAGAGTTCCATTCGATGAAATCGGTACTGGCTTTCCGAAATTGGATTCGAAAGAATTACCGGAGTAGTTGATGACATTGCACCAGGGCTCGTGCTTATTGGCACTGTTGACAGTGGATGAATAGCTGACGAACAATCTCACATCGGTCACGTTCGTGAAGTAGTCCTGATATCCGCCCATAGGCACAACAGCATCCTTGAACTCCTCGACCGTTGTGGCACGGGTAACTTTTATCTTGGCGTTTATCTTGCCGTCTCTGACTGTAGGTTCGTCCACAAACTCGACCTTGAGGAAGGGCTGCACGTTGAAATTGACTGTGCACACACCTTTGATGTCGGTGGTTACAGTGCAATCGTCAATGAGATTCCCATCCTTATCCTCCCGATACAGGGGAATGAACGGGCCGTCGATGCGGACATTGTAGTTGCCCTCGAATATCTTGGTGTTCCGATACGTTCCGTCGTCCTTGCAGTAAAAATCAGGATTATGCTGAACGCCTTCGCCATAACTGAGCTCGGTAAGTCTCACTCTGATTCCGTTGGAGTTCTGCTCGGTAAGCACCGGTTCGCCGGTATTGACGTCAACCACGCGGCCGCAGATTGTCTCCTTGGGCCCGTCATAGTTGTCTATGGCGAACAGGGAGCAGGATGCGGCGCTCACAAGAACTGCCGCCAGGGCGGCTATATTTGAAAATTTCATTATTCTCATATCGGTACTATCTGTTTGGTTGCTGGTCAATGTACTTACTCTTTGTCACTTCGCCTCCGGGAATTGCAAAGTAATAATCGGTGGCGGAGTAACTGTAAGTTTTTCTGTTCTCGAAGGATATATCAAAGAACCACTTGCCTGACTCTATCGAGTAGAAAGGATAGAAGCCCCTGAAAGCGAAGTTCCTGCCGTCTCCGAACGTATGGGGATCCTTGTACTCGCCCCAGAAGTAGCCTCTGTTATCCTCGTCGATGACTCTCCAGCGGCGGATATCCCACTTGGACTTGTTTTCGAAGGCAAGTTCCTTGCGACGCTCCTTGCGGACAAGGTCGCGGCTGGCCTGGGTACCTGAAAGCTTGGTTGTTATGACATTGGCTCCAGCCCTCTTCTGGATGGCCTGGATAGCCTCGGTCGCAACCTGGAGCATATCGTCTGAACAAGGAGACTCAACTCCGGCAATCGAAAGCTCGACAGCGGCCTCTGCAGCAGCGAGAAGAACTTCCGCATACCTCATAAGGATGAACGGCTGATCTGACTTGCCTTCCCCTATATCCACAAGAGAGCGGTTCGGATCCAGATATTTCCTCAGGTACAGACCCGTCATAGTAGCCTCCGCATTCTGGAGGAAAGGACCGTTTGCTCCGGCTGCCCAGGAAGTCACTTCCTGACCGGTGTGTGCGTCGGTATATTTAACTGAAACAGAATGCTCGTTCGTGTCCATATAGAGCGTGAGCGTGTTCTTGTTGGCGGGAGTGTAAGCCGACAGGTTTGTCGAATAATTTTCCTGATGGTTGAAGAATGTGCCGCGATTCGAGTAATCATAGTATTTCCTGACGGGAGAAATGGGCTCGGAACCTCTGTAAATTCCCATCCTCACCTCTATCACGTCTGACTTGAACACATCGCCCGGGAAAATGACATAGGCCCTGAGCCTTGGCTCCACATTCTTGAAGAAATCCATCGGTGTGTCGTAAAGTATGTAATGGCCTTGCGGCACTCCGTTGACCTTGCCTCCATCCGTGGTCTTGATAGTCCCGTCCGCATCTCTGTCGAAACCGTCGAAAAGTTCCATAAAGTCTTCAGTCGGACAACTTCCGGCGGAAAGCGGAGAACGATAAATCCAAGGAGAATTGTAGGCGTCGAGACCGTGAGCCAGAGTAGGGTATTCATACACCTTCACCAGCATATTCTCCGGAGAACTCATGTCTCTCCACATATCGTTCATGTTCTTGTACTGAGCCTCCTTGTCTCCATCAACCCAGGATTTCATATAAAGGGAATATTTGCCCGATTCTATGACCTCCTTGGCAGCCTTGTAGGCCTCGGAGAAATATTTGTTGGAGCATTCCTGCCATTCGTCCTCGGCAAAGCCGATAACTCTGACTCCGGTCTTCTGGCCGAAACCGGTGAGACGGCCGCTGACCTGCTCGTTGTACTTGGCCACACAACCGGCATAGAGCATCGCCTCGGCCTTGTAGGCGAGAGCGACATATTTGTTCGCGGTGTTGGAGAAAGTCCCGGTCGCGGAAAGATACTCGATCGCCTTGTCATAGTCCTTGAGAATCTGATCCCAGGTGTCCCTCTCAGAAGAACGTTTCACATCGGTTTCTCCTTCGAAAGGATACTTGAACTCCTTGGTTACAATAGGAACACCTCCGAAGCGACGTGCCATCTGAGTGTAGGAATAAGCGCGTACGAAATATCCCTGACCGATGAAATCATTGTAAATGAGTTCGGTGAAATTGTTCTTGTAGTTGGGGAGAGTCTCGATGAGGTGATTTGCATCCCTTATCAGGGTGAAGGCGCTTCCCCACCAGGGGTCCGGGGCGTTGCCGCCCAGATTCTCAGTCTCTCCAGTGAAGGACCGGCTCCAGGAATCCCTGTAAACTGATTCTCCTGTGCCTTCATATCCGAGACCGGCTGTCCAGGACTGCCCGGTGAAACCGTTCGCCGCGATATATTTGAAGTCCTCGAAAGGCATACTGCTGTAGAGTCTCGCGAGATAGATTTTCATTCCCGCTTCGTTGCCGAGAAGTTGCTCGTCGGTAATGATATTCTTCGGAGGAATGTCAAGGCTTACACAGGAAACCGCAGCAACGAGAAGCAATAATTGCAAAAATATTTTTTTCATGACTGTCGCTGTTTTAGAAGTTGATGTTGAGACCTATTGTATAAGACTTGTTCAGAGGATAGAGACGGCCGTAGGAATCGGCGGGATGTTCCGGATCTATATACTTCACTGAAGTGATGGTGAACGGATTGTAGGCGTTCGCATAGATGCGGAATGCAAGATTCCTGACCTTCTTTATTCTGGGAAGAGTGTATCCCACTTCTATTGACTTGAGTCGCAGATAGGTGATAGGCTGGGTGTTGAAATCGGAATTTGCGTAAGCCGAACCTCCGGCATAGGCATAAGTTCCCGGAACCCATTCTATGGACTGGTCATAGATGTTGGTATAGTCGGTGGTTGCAGGGTGCCACCTGTCAGCGAACTGCTCGAGCATTCCACCTCCGTGCTGGCCCCAGATTTTGAGCTGAGGTTCGCCGTAGGCCACTGAACCCATGGCCGCACCCTGGAACAGAATGCTGAAGTCAAGATCTCTCCACGCTCCGTCGAAGGAGAGTGAAAAATTCATCAAAGGCATAGTGGAATAGGCATAGGGATGCTCGTCGAGATTGTTGATCTGTCCGTCACCGTTCCAGTCGAGGTACTTGAAGTCTCCGGGAAGCACTCCATTGTCCTTGAGGATGTCATAAGACCAGATATCCTCCCAGTTCTGATACTGGCCCACCACTTCATATCCGAAGATTATGCCCTGATATCGGTTGTTGTAGCGGTTGTTGCGCCAGTTGTCATAGGAATTGGCGTACTTGGTGGTCTCGGCGTGATAGATGTATTTGTTTCTCGTTATAGAGAAGATTCCCTTGATACTGTAATTGAAATCCCCGACTTTATTGCGGTGGGAAAGTTCCAATTCAAGACCAACGTGGGAATCACTGTTGAGATTCTCCATAGGAGCCGTCGCACCTACTACCGTGGGCTGGTCCGAAGTGTTGCGGGCAAGAAGTCCGGAGCGGAGGCGGTGGAAATAATCGAATGAAAAACCCAGCAGTCCCTTCCAAGCCTCGAAGTCAACACCGACATCGAAGGTCTTGTTGGTGAACCAGGTTATGTTCTCGTTGGAAAGAGCCTTCGGCGCGGCTGACATAACCATCTCTCCGTTGATGCCGTAAACCGGTTCCTGGGTGTTGTAATATGCCACCTCGGAAGGTCCCATTGCAGGATACGTGTAGCCCGTGGCCCACTCGTAATCGGAGCCGTCGGAACCGATCACACCGTAGCTGGCCCTGAGTTTGAGCTGATTGATGAAACCGGCGCCGCTGTTTTTGAACCAGTCTTCCTCGGAAACTCTCCATCCGGCGGACACAGAGGGGAAGAATCCCCACTGATGGCCCTTGTAGAAACGGGAAGACCCATCGTAACGGAACTGCCCTTCTATGAGATAGCGGTCAGCATAGGAGTAGTTGAGCCTTCCGATGAGCGAGCGGTAAGAATATTCGAAAAGTTCGGCTTGCGACACTTTCTGGTTTTCCATAGAGAGGGCGCTGTAATATGGAGTGGAGAACGCCAGTTCTCCGTCGCCGGTGAATCCGTTGCCATATTTCTTCTGCTCCTCATAGGCGATGGTCGCCCCTACACGGTGCTTGTCGAAGGCACGGTCATAAGAAATCATCGCCTGGGCGAGCCAGGACCTGTGATGATTGTCGGTACGTGTCAGTTTGGAGGGAGTCGATGCGGCATAGATTTTCTGCTCATAACTCTTGGTCACGTCATTGTACGCGTACTGGTAATATTCCTTGCGGTAGGCCTGATACTCGTTGCCCTGATAGTTCCAGTTGAACATTCCCTTGATCTGAAGTCCCTTGAGGGCGTCGGTGATTGTGCCGAAGTCATAGTTCAGCGATGCCGTGAGGTCGAAGTTCTTGTTGTAGTTGTTCCTGTGACCGGAAATATTGGAATTGATGCGGGCCACGGAGTTTATCTCAAGTTCAAGGTCCTTGTAGTTGAGCATAGTCTGCTCGGGATCCGCATAGGCTTTCCAGATGGTACTCTGCTTCCACCAGTAGCGGATGATGAGTTCCGGGTCGTCGAGAGGATTCCTGAGGTCCTCGATATAGCCGGACAGATTGAGGTTCAACTTGAGTCCTTTGACTATCTCGGCGGTTATGTTGGAGCGGAGATTGTACTTGTTGTACTTGGTGTCACGGCTCTTCCAGAAACCTTCCTGGTAGAAGTAGTCAAAGCCGACATAATACTGGACCTTTTCGTTACCGCCGCTTATGGTCAGGTTCTGACGGGTCTGAGGGGCCAGATCAGAGATTATTAGACTGTTCCAGTCGGTACCGGTAAGGACACCGTCGCGGTATTGCTGTATGAGGTCATCGGAAAATTCCTTGGACACTCCGCTTATCGTCCGTGATATTCCCTCGTTGGTCAGAATCATTGAATTCACTGCGTCCATCTGGCGGGGAAGGCTCGAAGGAGTCTGGAAAGTGAAGTTGCTGTCGAAGGAAATCCTGGTTCTTCCGGCCTGTCCCTTCTTGGTGGTGACAAGGATTACACCGTTACCTCCACGGACACCGTAGATGGCCGCCGAGGCATCCTTGAGGACAGACACGTTGTCGATGTCATTCGGAGAAAGTCTCTGGAAGTCACTCGCGTCACGGGGAACGCCGTCAATTACGACAAGCGGCGCACCCATACCGCGAATATCGAGGTTTGCGTCATACTGGCCGGGTTCGGCAGTTCTCTGCCATACCCTGACTCCGGCAACGCGGCCCGTAAGCATGTTCTGGGGGTTCTCATTCTTCGTCTTGATCATCTGTTCCCCGCCTACTGCGGCGACAGAACCGGTGATAGAGCCCTTCTTCTGGGTACCGTAACCTACGACGACTGTTGACTCGAGAAGCATCGTATCCGCACCGAGACTGGTGCTTACGGTGGTTTTCCCGTTCACAGGTATCGTCTTGGTTTCCATACCTATGGAAGAGAAGACAAGGTTCGCGTCGGAAGGTGTGTAAATCGTGTATTTACCGTCAAGGTCCGTGACCGCGCCGGTTGCTGTTCCCTCAATCATCACGGTCACGCCCGCTGCGGGCTCGCCGTTCTCATCGGTGACAACACCGGAAACCGTTATCCTCTGCTGGGAGAAGGCTGAGACAGAGCAAAATAAAAGGCCTATCGCCGATGCGAAGCTCAAAATTCGTCTGCTCATAAAAAATCGTTATTGAATTAATATGAAATTGTTTTGCAAACGGTGCCGCCTCTGTATGTCAGAGCGCGGCACCGTTGGATTGTCAAAATACTAGTCTGTCAGATCTACAGAATAGATGGAGAGGTTGTTGCCTTTGTGGTTGCCGATTACGATCACGACGTCTTTCTGAGCGTAGGCGCTGAGGTCGAATTTAACTGTGGCGAACTTGTCAGGCTCATTCACCGTGCCTTGGTCGTGCTTGAGACCGATGGTACCGCTTTCACCCTCGCTGAGACCGACTTCGGCGGCATCTGTATTGGTGTAAGGAAGAGCGGTGACTGACATATTGGAGAGGTCCACTACGGAAACACGGAAATAAGTAGGACTCGCGCCATATGTCCTCACTTTGAGTGTCAGGTTCTTCTTTGGATTGGTGAAACGGCTCATAATATAGGCGGTAGGCCTGGTGATGTCGTTGTTGTAAGCAGCAATGGCGAAGATGGTATTATCCTGGAGAGGAGTAGTAGCCTCGTTCTTGATTTCGGTTGACCAGCTTGTCATAAGATGGTTGGTTCCGAACCAGGCTGTATAATCTCCGTCGGTTGCGTCACCGGCAACTCCCGTGAATGACGTTCCGGTATTGGGAGTGAGAGAGGAGATGTTGGCCTTTGTGAAACCTTCCCAATTACTGCATCCTTCGGGCTTGTCGCCGGAGAATGTCGCATTGAGGTCGTTGGATTCGAATTCGCTTGTCATATCCTTGTCGGAGAAGAGAATCCTGACGATGGGGCTCTCGGGGAAGCCTTCCTCTTCATTGCTTCTCTTGTATCCTCCGAATACACCGATGGCAAAAGCGATATCTTTGCCGATATATGCTGAAAGGTCATATACGAAGAGGTTGTGCTCCACGTCGAGGAAAGATGTTCCGCCTTTCATCTTCTTGAGGCCCTGATAGATATCCTGGCCGGGAAGATAATTCACAATCTTCTTGCCGGAAGTTAGGTCGATGACACCGACGCCTATCTGGGTAGGATTGTTCTGATAAGCCCTGAAGCACCTTGCGCAGAGGTTGACATAGCAGTTGCCTGCGGTAATCTTCTTGCGGCCATAGAGGTAGGAAACAAGTTCTCCCGGGTTGTCGGGGCCGGAGACAAGGGAAATACCCTCGGCTGCATTACGGTAGCCGACAGCCTTGTAAGGATATGCGGTGAGGAAACCGACGTGATTCCACTGCATCTTGAACGCACCTGTACCGCCGGCGTAGTTGTTGCCGTACCACCAAGGAGCGGCAGTTATTTCAGAATAAGTGATGCCGGGGATGATGAAGTTGCTCAGGACAACAGTCTTGGGATAAGCAGTAAATTCAACGAAGTCGGAAGCCACAATGGACACAGAGGCCATATTGCCTTCCGAATCTGTGAAATTGATGGTGTAATCCTGGACAGTAAGCCCTTCGAACCTGTAAGTACCTTCATTGTCGGTGGTGGTAGTTTTACCGTTGCACTCACAAGTAACACCTACATAGGGTTCTCCGGCTATGTTGGTCACCTTGCCCTCGATTGCCGCCATCGAATAGATGAGCACAGCCTTTTCAAGTTCAATGGCACCTGAAGCGAATTTAGCCTCGGGGATGGTCACTGAAGAGGAAGCATAACCTTCCTTGGTGAAATTCACGAGCCTTCCTGTAGAAGGGACGGCTACGGCTTTGTATTTTCCATCGGTGTCGGTTGTCACTACAGCTTTCTGCTCTTTTTTGGCATCGGCTGTCATAAAAGTCACAGTAGCGCCTTCGATGGGGAAGTTGTGGTCATCTACAACGACACCGGATATGTCTGCCGTGACGACTTTCTCCCCTTGGGGATTCTTGTTGCAGGATACTGAAACGAGTGCTCCTGCAAACAAAAATGCGAAAATGGGTACCAGACCCTTCAAAATCGATTTTTTCATATTGCTTGGTTATTAGTAGTTGATTATTTGATGGTTTTAAGATATTGTTTTGTCTGCTGGGGGTTATGTGACATCCTCACTCTCCAGATAAGTTCCTGAATGGATACAGCCTTGAATGAGGCGTTGAGCCTGGCGTGGCACATAGTCGCGTTGTCCGAAGACCGCCTGCCGCCGAATTCGCTCCAGGCGTGGAGGCACACGGCGCTGTAGGACGGAGCCGACTCTTTCCCGGATATGTCGTCCGCCACAGTTTCAGGAGTCAGTCCGAGATCCTTCCAAAGCATATATTTTGCAGTTATGCAGGGAATGTCGTATCCGGCCTTGTTCTTGAGCCAGATGATTTCTCCCGCTCCTCCGGTATAAGGACTGTACTGGACCGCAGTTATTCCCTCGAGACGGTCATTGGCGTCCACGAAAGCCTGAAGGGCTTCTTTCGTCCTAGATGATGAGAGATCCTGGGCCATCACGTGGAGAACCTTGATTCCGTGCTGACGCATATGAGCTGCAGTCCTTTCGGCGATAGTCTTGAGATTGGCGGAGCGGTTGGATGCCGCGGATCCTTCGGTACTGAAGGTGTCTACATAATAATATCCTCCGCCGAAAGTCTCCATAATGGTGCAATCCTCAGACGGCTGATGATCCACAAGATACTGGAAGCGTGTGGGAGCGAGCTGAGTGAGGGACTGGGTACCGATTTCAAAGGCGGTGCGGGTGGTGGAGGCGGAAGGCAGACAATAATAATTGGACTCGAAATTATCTGTGATTATGAACTGGTAATTATCCCCGTCGGTAAGGAAATACGAGACGAAATTCTTTTTGAGATTGTAGTCTATGCTCCTGGGGTTGACGGACTTCACCACGGCTGAACTCTGGCGTGATTTGTAATTTCGGGAAGTGAGGGTGTGATTGTAGCTCCAATCCGCCGCAAGTACCATATGACCGTGCCTGGACACGCGGTTCACGAAGACATCCTCGCCGCATCCCTGCTCCCATCCGAGAACCTGGCTGCAGGGTTTGAGCCAGTCGAGAACGGTGCTGAAGAGAGATGCATTCTCAGCCCTTCCGCTGGCATACTGCTTGTTGAGGTTCATAATGAATAGCTTGTTCGCGATGGCGTAGTCCCTCCATTCTCCGGTTGCGACAGGCATAAGGACAAGAGCCGTGTTGTTGCACTTGTTCTTGAACTCGTCGAAAGCCTGCGAGAGCGACATCGTGCTGCAGTCATAAAGTTTTTTGTACCCAAGTGCCGAAACGAGTGATTCATCAGTCTTGTCCACAATGACTGCGTCATAGACGTGGGCTGCCACGGCTGCGCAGTTCGCGCTTTCCGGATTGCCGACCACATCGCAGAGCACATATCCCTTTATGAGTTGCTTCACAGTAGGGTTGACTCCGTTCCAAACGGAATATTCCTTCGTCAGAAGTTCATAGACATTCTGAACTCCTATCTGGCCTTTGCACTCCGCGTCAAGTGCGGCTTTTTCCTGAGCATATCCCTTTCCGGAGATTTCCAGCCATATTGCTATATCGCTTTTGCCTTCGATGCAGGCCTTGTTGACCACTCCGGCGAGAGACTGGACCAAAAGGTAATGCTGAAGCCCGGTGAACTTGTTGGACGCTGTCCCGGATGCCGTGCGCACATTGTTACGGGAGCCATAGCCGTTGTTGTAAGTCAGAGTCCAGTATGCCTCTGGAGTGAATGAGGGTTCCGGTATAAAGAACTGGCCGGCATCGGACAAAGGATCGATGAGACTCGAATAGGCCACGGCATCCGGATTCGATTCGGGCACGGATACATTGGCGGAGCCCCCGCCTTCCGGGTCTTTTTTGCCATCGGGGTTGCTTTTGCCTGTTCCGCCGGTAATTTCACGGTTCTCCTCATAAAGAGAAGCAGGACCGCAGGCCGACACAATCAACAATGCTGCCGCGAAGGCGCAAAAAATATGGTGACTTTTCACGATTTTGTGTGGTTATCAGTGGTTTGTAAAGATATGAAAAAATCAGATTCGTGTATCTTACTTGAACAAATTTCTACACAAAGCTGCGATGTCTCCGACTCTTGCCACGGCAATCCCCCTGGCGGCTGTTTTTTCAGGGAATGAAGAGTAGGAAGACACATAAATCTTTCTGAAGCCGAGCCTCTGCGCCTCGATTATACGCCTGTCTGTCTGGGGTACGGGACGGATTTCTCCGCTGAGGCCCACCTCACCGGCAAAGCACACATCCGACGGGATGCAGAAATCTATGTTGGAGGAAAGCACCGCGGCGACTATGGCAAGGTCACAGGCCGGCTCGGTGATGCGCAGACCTCCGGCCATATTGAGGAACACATCCTTGGCAGCAAGGCGGAATCCGGCCCGTTTCTCAAGAACTGCCAGCAGCATGTTCAGACGTCGCGGGTCAAAACCGGTGGCAGTGCGCTGCGGAGTACCGTAGGCCGCCGAACTCACAAGGGACTGAACTTCGATGAGGAAGGGTCTGGTGCCGTCCATCAGGGCGGCCACCGCGATGCCGCTGAGACCCTCGCCATGCATCGGGATGAGCAGTTCGGACGGGTTGGCAACTTCCTTCAGACCGGTTCCCGTCATCTCGAAAACCGCCAGTTCGCTGGTCGAGCCGAAACGGTTCTTTATCGAGCGGAGCAGCCTGTACTGGCCCTTGTCTTCACCTTCGAACTGCAGGACCACATCGACAATATGTTCCAGAATCTTCGGACCGGCTATGCTTCCTTCCTTGGTTATGTGACCTATGAGAATAACGGGAATGCCTGTCTCTTTAGCGAAACGAAGAAGCAGGGCCGCGGTTTCCTTGATCTGACTTACCGAGCCGGGGGATGACTCAAGGCCCTCACTGTACATGGTCTGCACGGAGTCCACAATCATCAGACCGGGAGAAATCCCCCTGGCGGAGTCGAGAATATTCTCGACCATGGTTTCGCTGAGCACCAGACAATTGGAAGCGTCGCCTCCGAGACGGTCGCTTCTGAGCTTGACCTGGCGCACACTCTCCTCTCCTGTGACATACAGAGTCTTGAGGGAAGGATTGCACAGGGGTATCTGCAAACTGAGAGTGGATTTTCCTATACCCGGCTCTCCGCCTATGAGGACAAGAGAACCTTCGACAAGTCCGCCTCCCAGCAGCCTGTCCACTTCCGGAAGCCCGAGGGAAATGCGTCTTTCCCCGGAGGAAGACACACTTGAAAGCGACACCGGAGCGCTCGAGGAGACCACACCCTGGCGCAGAGCGCCTCCAGCCGAGGCCTGGGGGCCGACTGAAACTCTTTCTTCAACCATGGTGTTCCACGCTCCGCAGGCGGGGCAGCGCCCCATCCACTTCGGGCTTTCATTCCCGCAGTCGGAACACATCCATACTGTCTTGGTTTTTGCCTGTGCCATCCGGATAAAATCTTTCAGAACCTGTTCTTAAAGTCCGCGGGCACGCAGGAGCGCTCCGGCATCGGGATCGGCACCACGGAAACGGCGGTACAGGGTCATCGGCTCATCGCTGCCACCCTTGCTGAGAATGTTGTCTCTGAACGAACGGGCTGTTTCGGGATTGAAGATTCCGTCCTGCTCGAACTTCTCGAAGGCGTCCTTGTCGAGAACTTCGGCCCAAAGATAGCTGTAATATCCGGCATCATATCCTGAGGAACCGAAGATATGGTTGAAGTAAGTCGATCTGTAGCGGGGTATGATTTCTGAAGGGATGCCCATATTCCGGCAGCACTGCTGCTCGAAGAGTATAGGGTCAATCATCCTCAAGGATGCATCATAGGGACATACCTTCTGTGATGCGACAGGACTTGAAGCAGGCACATAGACAGAAGTGAGTGTGTGCCAGTTCATGTCGAGGATGGAAGCGGCGCAGAGTTCGGTGGTGGTGAAGCCCTGGTTGAAATTGCCGGATTCGATGAGTTTTGAGACAAGGTCAGCGGGGATGACCTCGCCGGTGAGGTAATGTCGGGCGTAGGTTGCGAGCACTTCCTCCTTGAACGCCCAGTTCTCGTTGATCTGTGATGGCAGTTCGACAAAATCGCGGGCCACATTGGTACCGCTGGTGGTGAAATAGCGGCACTGGCTCAGGAGTCCGTGGAGAGCGTGGCCGAATTCATGGAACATGGTCTCGACCTCATCCACATTCAGAAGGGACGGCTTGTCGGCTGAAGGCTTGGTGAAATTGCCCACATTGACAATGACGGGACGGTGGTTCACTCCATCGGAGGAGGTCCACTGGTTCACGAAATTGGTCATCCAGGCACCGCCGCGCTTCGAGGCCCTGGGATAGTAGTCGGTATAGAAGATTCCTATGAGCGAGCCGTCGGCGTCGGTTACCTTGAATGTCTCCACCTCGGGATTATATACAGGCACATTGTCTATCTTCTCGAAATTGAGCCCGTAGAGTTTGGATGCTGTCAGGAAGACACCCGCACGCACATTCTCCATCTGGAAGTACGGGCGCACCTCATCCTCGGAGAAGTTGTATTTCTCCGCCTTGATGCGGGACTGGTAGTACAGATAGTCCCACGGCTCGACTACAGAGCCTTCGGGAAGGATACCGGCGGCAATGTCGCGGTCCATCACAGCCTGGATCTGTGCGATTTCCTCACGGGAGCGGGCAACCGCGGCCTTCATTATCTCGGCGAGGAATGTATCAACCGCCTCGCTGGTGCCGGCCATCTTGTCTTCGAGGATATAGTCCGCGGGAGCGGCATAACCGAGAATATTGGTCTTCTCTATCTTGAGTTCCATTATCCTCATTATGATGTCCTTGTTGTCATACTGGTCATTGTGGTTGCAGCGGGTGCTGTAGGCCTCGAAAATCTGCTGGCGGAGGGCTCTGTCGGGCTCCTTGCCCATAGTTTCATAATACTCTGACACGGATATGCCGAACTTGTCCCTGAAGGCGTTGTTCTGAGCGAGGATGTTGTTGGCGAACTGCTGGCTCAGCAGGGCCATCTCACCGTTGATTTCGGACACCCTGGCTTTCTTGTCGGCCTCGAGGGCGACACCGCCGCGGATGAAAGTCTCATAGGTCTTCTTCAGAAGCATGCTCTGCTCCGCATCGAGACCAAGGCTCTCCCTTTTGTCATAGACCGCCTTCACTTTTTCGAAAAGAGCTGTGTTCATATACACTGAATCCTGGGCGCCGGTCATTTTGGGCATAACCTCGGCCACGATGTTCTGGAGATTTTCGTTGCCGTCGGACTCGATTACATTGAACAGGACATTGAGAACTCTGTTCATATATGCCCCGGAACGGTCCAGAGCCACTATCACATTCTCGAAGGACGGTTCCTGTTCCGATTTCACAATGGCGTCTATCTCGCCCATCCACTCCCGGATTCCGGCCTCGATTCCGGGCACATAATCGCGCTCCTGAATTTTGTCGAAAGGAGGTACTCCATAGGGGGTGTCATACTCGGCGGCGAAGGGATTCTTCCTGCCGCATGAAACGATTGTCATAAACAATGCTGCTAATACAATGATTTTTTTCATATCTGATTATCTGAATTTTTCGTTTTCCGGAAGAGAAAGGGAAGAAGTGAGGCTCTTTATCTTGGCCTCGTCCCTGGGACAGATGAGCAAGGTGTCCGGAGTGTCCACCACCACATAGTCGTCAAGTCCCCTGATTGCGATACATTTCCCCGGTGCGAAGACAAGAGTGTTGTGGTTGTCCATGGAAATATTCTTCCCGCAAAAACTTACATTGCCATCCTCGTCCCTGTAATCGTGAGGCAGGGATTCATAGACGGAGTCCCAGGTGCCGATATCAGTCCAGTCGAACTCTCCGGGATAGAGCCACGCATTCTCATTTCCTTCGATAAGACCCCTATCGATGCGGACCTTGTCAGTGCTGGAGTAGGCTTTCAGGATGAAATCCTCCTCCGCAGGGGTGTCCAGACTTGTCTGCCATCCCGAGAACAGACTTTCCAGAAGAGGCAGGCGGCGGGAAATCTCGGAAATGATGGTTCCGACACTCCATGCGTAGAAGGAAGTGTTCCAGAGGAACTCGCCGCTCTCGTAGAAAATGCGGGCAACATCCTTGTATGGCTTTTCCGATATGGTCTTTATTCTGACAGGCAGGCCGCTTCGGAGCGACTCGCTGCCGCCCATGCCCTGGATATAGCCGTAGTTCACATCCGGGCGGGTCGGCTTGACTCCGAGAACCGCAAGCGCATGGCGGTTGGAGACAAATTCAAGGACGGAGAGCACACACCCGGCGAAAGCTTCCTCGCCGGTGATGACGTTATCCACCGGAGCCACAAAACAGGACGCGCCGCGGTTGCGAAGATATATCTTGTATGCCGCCCAGGCTATGCAGGGCGCAGTCTCCCTTGGATACGGTTCCACCAGAAGATTGTCTTCTATGATATCGGGGACCTGCTCCAGGACCAGTTTCCTGAGTTTGGCGGAGGTGACGACAATTATGTTCTCCTTGGGGAATATGTTGCAGTAGCGCCGGTATGCTATCTGGAGGAAAGATTCTCCGGGGTTGACATCCACGAATTGTTTAGGTCGGCTGATACGGCTCAATGGCCATAGTCTTGTACCGAAACCGCCGGCAAGGATGATACAGTAGCAGTCTTTGATGTTCATGGTTATTCAAATGTTACTATGGTCACTCCGGTTCCGCCCATCTGGATATGTTCATCTGAGATGGACGCGATTCCCGGTGTGGTTTTGAGGAATTTCTGGATTTCCTCCCTCAGAGCGCCCGTCCCCTTTCCGTGAATGATGCGCACACTGGACATACCAAGCATTATCGCATCATCAACGAATCTCATTACTTTGTCTATAGCATCATTCACCCTTTCCCCGCGCACGTCCAGTTCCGGGGAGAATTCCAGTTTGCGGCGGGTGATGGAAGGATCGACCGCCGCTGCGGCAACCGGCCGGACCGTGGCCTTGACCGCGGTGCGGAATTCATTGGAAGTGATGCGCTCCACTTTGTCGGGAGTGATTTTTGTGGTTATGTCTCCTATTGACACTATCAAAGTCTTGGAACTCACGCGGATTACTTCGCCTACCATGCCGTTGCTCTTGAGACGGACCTTCTCCCCTTCCTTG
The DNA here is from genome assembly GCA_024401675.1 of Bacteroidales bacterium. Classification (GTDB taxonomy): domain Bacteria; phylum Bacteroidota; class Bacteroidia; order Bacteroidales; family UBA932; genus Cryptobacteroides. The sequence continues at coordinate 70,306 of JAKSKQ010000001.1, forward strand.
AGAGGAGCGCTGCGGAACTCTGTCTCCCTCTCGCGGGCAGCCTTTTCACGCAGAGCCTCGTCGGAAGAAGCCTTCGCGCTCTTTTCCGCGCGCCGCTGGGCCTGCCTTTCCCTTCTGGCATCCAGCTGGCGGATTTTCCTGTCTATATATTCATCCTTCTCCTTCTCGCGCTGAGCCCTGTCACGGGCGAATGCGCTGACAAAATCGCGGAGTTCAGCCCTGGCCTCACGGGTGGTGTCCTTGTCGGCCTGTGATTCCTTGATGGTGCGTATTGTGTTCTCGACTTTACGGTTGGCCTCCTGGACTATCCTTTCGGCTTCGGCAGTGGCCTCGTCGATTATTTCCTTTTTCTGCTGACGGATGTCCGTCAGTTCCTTCTGGTATTTCTCGGTTATGCTTTCAAGAGTCTTGTCAGTGCTCCTGATGTGCTCCAGCCGCGCGTCTATCGCCAGCCGGCTGCGGGCGATTTTCCTCAGATTCCTCTCTATGTCCACAAATTCCTCCCCTGCCCTGGTCTCGGCATCCTTGACTATGTCTTCCGGCAGACCCATCTTCCTGGCCAGTTCGAAAGCGAAGGAATTTCCCGGAAGTCCCATTTCAAGTTTGAACAGAGGGGCTATGTTGCGGGAATCGAACTGCATGGCTCCGTTGCAGACATGGGTGTCGCCGCGGGAAGCATACAGTTTGAGATTGGTGTAGTGAGTGGTGAGGACTCCGTAAGCGCCGCGCTCGTCCAGACGCGCGAGAATAGCCTCAGCGATGGCTCCGCCGGCAGCAGGCTCGGTACCGCTTCCGAACTCGTCGATAAGGACCAGTGTTTTTTCGTCGGAGCGCTCAAGCACCTCTTTCATGTTGCTCAGGAAGGAACTGTAGGTACTGAGGTCGCTTTCCAGGGACTGGTCATCTCCTATATCGACCATGATACGGTCATAGACCATCAGGGACGAAGATTCGGACACGGGGATGAGCATGCCCCACTGGAACATGTACTGAAGCAGGCCCACGGTCTTCAGGCAGACTGACTTGCCTCCGGCATTCGGACCGGAAATGAGCAATATTCTCTTCTGCGGATTGAGATTGACAGTCAGCGGCACCATTTCCCGCTTCTCCTTTTTCAAGGCTTTCTCCAGAAGCGGATGGCGGGCTTTCCTCAAGCTCAGTTCACCCTCTTCCGAGATGACCGGCATCCCGGCTATGATATCGAGCGCCACCTGGGCCTTGGCCATTATGAAGTCGAGTTCCCCGAGAAAGACAGACGCTCCCCTGAGGTCCGGAATGTAGGGACGCAGAAAATCGCTCAACTCGACAAGAATCCTGAGTATTTCGCGCTGCTCGGCGAAATGCAGCTCCTTGATTTCATTGTCCAGGGCGACCGCCTCGAACGGCTCTATGAAAGCTGTCTTGCCTGATGCGGACTCATCATAAATATATCCCTGGAGACGGTGCTTCGATGCAGCGGATACCGGAATGAGCATCTTCCCGTCCCTTATTGTCACCGATGCGTCGGCATCGACAATCCCGTCCTGCTGCGCCTTCTGGAGGATGGCCGCCACACGGCGGGAGATGGAACTTTCCTTGGCCTGGATTTCCTTCCTTATCTGATACAACTGGTCGGACGCGGTGTCCTTTATCTCGCCGTAACGGTCGAGAACCGAATCAATTTTTTTCAGCGGAACCGGGAACGACGCCACGGAAGAGGACATGCGCTTCAGATTGGGATAGACGCTGTCCTTGACGGACGCGAAGAACGCGAGGACCTTGCCCAGTGTACCGAGCATCGTGCGCAGTTTTCTCAGCGACACGAGGTCTATGTGGACATTGGGATTTTCCAGCGGAATCAGGAAATCAAGGCAATCTATGAAGCCGGTGGAAGGAAAACTCTCTTCGAACATGAGGACCAGCCGCATCTCGTCGGCGAGGAGGAGACGGCGCCGGATTTCCCTCGGGTCGGAAGAAAACTCCTCCCGTGCGGTGCGCTGCACGGCATAGTCTGTGGAACATTTGTCGGAAATCGCCGCCCTTATGCGGTCGAACCCCAACTTCTGCTCCAATTGTTCGTTATGCACTGCAGCCATGAATTACTTGGTGGATATAAGCGGACGAAGTTCGTTGATGTTGTTGATGATTGTGATTTCACCGCCCTTGCAATATGCGATGTGACCGCTCTCCTCGGAAATCAGTATCACCTGGGCGTCGGAGGCTTCGGATATTCCTATCGCAGCCTTGTGCCTCATGCCGAAACTCGGCGGCAGATCTTCCTTCGAAGTCATCGGAAGAGTGCAGCGCGCAGCAATTATCCTCTCTCCGGAAAGAATCATGGCACCGTCGTGGAGAGGCGAATTCTTGAAGAATATGTTCCTGATCAGACGGCTGTTGACCTTTGCATCGACCACATCTCCTGTGGCAATGATGTCCTGGAGGGAATTCTGCCCGGGAATCACGATAAGGGCCCCGGTCTTGTCAGCGGACATGTCGCGGCAGGCCTCGATGAGCTCCGACACCGCCCCGCTCCCGATATCCTCGCCCTGCCTGCGGAAAAGCCGGGCCATGATGGTGTTGTTCCTGGAGGCGTTCTGATACCGGGCCCCGAGATTATTGAGGAATCTCCGGATTTCCGGCTGGAAAATGATAATCAGAGCTATGATTCCAACATCGATGAAGGCCTGTATTATGGCCGCCGTCATCTTCATGTTCAGCAAATCGACCACTCCCTTGATGATGTAGATCGATATGATGGCCATCAGAATGTTGGCCGCGGTCGAATTCTTCAACTGACGGACAACAAGGAAAATCAGCATCGCCACAACCACGATGTCGATTATGTCAATGAGGGAAATCTTGATTATCGGACTTATTGCAAGCAGAGTGAACATACCGCCTGTTATCAGATATTCGTTTCAAATTCCTTGAGGAAACGGAGGTCGTTCTCGAAATAGTTGCGAAGGTCCTTGACCTGCCACTTGAGCATCGCAATCCTCTCGATTCCCATACCGAAGGCGAAGCCGCTGTACTTCTGAGGATCTATGCCGGAAGCCTTGAGGACATTGGGATCGACCATTCCGCAGCCGAGAATCTCCAGCCAGCCTGTGCCCTTGCAGATATTGCAGCCCTTGCCGTGGCAGATATTACAGCTGACATCCACTTCAGCGGAAGGCTCGGTGAAGGGGAAATAAGAAGGACGCATGCGGATCTGGGTGTCCGGACCGAACATCTCCCTTGCAAAGAGAAGGATGGCCTGCTTCATGTCGGCGAAAGTCACGCCTTCGTCCACATAGAGTCCCTCAACCTGATGGAATATGCAGTGTGCACGCGCGCTGATAGCCTCGTTTCTGAACACACGTCCCGGGCAAATCACGCGGATGGGAAGTTTCATGTTCTCCATGCAGCGGACCTGCACCGAAGAAGTATGGGTGCGCAGGAGTATGGGGTTGCTCTGGTCTTTGTCAGTGACGAAGAATGTGTCCTGCATCTCGCGGGCGGGATGGTCGGGAGGGAAGTTGAGGGCTTCGAAAACATGGTAGTCATCCTCCACTTCGGGGCCTTCGGCCACATCATATCCGAACTTGCGGAAGATTTCCACAATCTCCTCGCGGACTATGGACACCGGATGACGGGATCCCAGAGGAAGAGCGTCGCCGGGCTTGGTGAGGTCGAATGCCGCTCCCTTGGAAGCAATGGCATCGAGTCCGCTCGCCTTTAGTTGCTCAATCTTGTCGGTGGCAGCCTTCTTCAGAAGGTTGAGTTTCTGTCCGAACTCCCTCTTGCTTTCCGGAGCAATGGTCCTGAACTCGTCGAAAAGAGCGGTTATCTCACCTTTCTTTCCGAGCCACTTGACTCTCGCATCTTCGATATCGGAAGCCTTTGCGGCCTTGAAATTTTCAATTTCCGCAAGTATTTCTTCAATTTTCTCTTTCATATCTATTTTTTGTGTTTTTTGTTTCCTTTTTCCTTGGGATTGAGTGCCTCCCTGGCCTGGAGACGGCGCTTTTCCCTTGCCTTTGCGGCCTTTTCACCGCCGGTCTTCCAATATCTGGCCCACTGGGTGTCGTTGAAAACTTTCCTGAATGCGACATCCATCTGTTCGGCCCATTTGTCCTGCACGTCCTGATAAATGGACGAATTGCTTATTCTCTGGCGGCTGAGCTGCTCCATCTCCTTCTGCATCTCGAGATAATCGTGCTTGAGAATACTGTCCACATAGAAAGCCTGCCAATCTTCAAGTTCGAAATCGCGGGACATCGTCTCCACCCTTTCCTCGCACATTTCAATAAGTTTCTGCTCCCTTTCCTCGGGGGTCGAAGGTGCATTCTGGGCGGCAGCGCCGAATGAAACCGCGGCCTCGAAAACCATCGCGGCAAGCACTGTCTGAATCAATACATTTTTCCTCATACAAAAAATTTGTAGCTTTGTGAGTTAAACTTACAAAAATAGACATTTATTTTGACAATATGAAAAGACTGGAAACTATCTGTTTTGTGACCGCGGCCATGCTGTTTGTCCTGCCCTGTGGCAAAGCCGCCGCCTGCACAAACGTGCTTGTGACTCCCGGCGCCAGCGCCGACGCCTCCTCGATTGTATCCTACGCCGCCGATTCCCACTGGCTCTACGGAGACCTCGCCTTCCGCAAGGCAGGAAACTGGAAAGACGGTGCCACCAGGCCGGTGTACAACTGGGATGAGGGAAACTGGATTTTCGACATTCCGCAGCCGGCGCACACCTACAAGACCGTGGGCAACATGAACGAGCATCAACTCATTATCGGAGAGACCACCTTCGGCGGAGTGTCGCAGATGTATGACCTCGACGGAGGCGGCATTGACTACGGTTCCCTGATTTATCTCGCGCTCGAAAGGGCCCGCACCGCAAGGGAGGCCATCTCGGTCATTGTGGAACTGGCTGACCGCTACGGATATTGCAGCGAAGGCGAGTCATTCTCGATAGCGGACAAAAATGAAGTCTGGGTGATGGAACTCATCGGCCGCGGAAAAGGCCGTAAAGGCATAGTATGGGTGGCAAGGAGAGTGCCCGACGGCTATATCTGCGCTCATGCCAACCAGTCCAGGATCAGCACCTTCCCCCTCGACGACCCCGAGAACTGCCTCTATGCTCAGGATGTGATTTCGCTCGCCCGCGAGAAAGGGCTCTATGACGGTCCGGACTCCGAGTTCAGTTTCTGCGACACCTACAACCCCCTGGATTTCGGCGGGATGAGAGGCTGCGAAAGCCGGGCCTGGTCAGCATTCAACATCCTCTGCGATGGTGTATTCACATATACAGACGGGAACGGAGCCGAAGTGTCCCGTCCCGCCTCGGATTTCCTGCCCTATGCGATGGGCCGCGACAAAGGCGCGCGCTTCCCTCTCTTTGTGAAGCCCGCCAAAAAAGTTACCGTAGCCGATGTGGCAAGGGTGATGAGAGACCATTTCGAAGATACTCCGATGGATATGAGAAACGATATCGGAGCGGGAGGCAACCAGTGCCCCTACCGCTGGCGTCCGATGGACTTCGAGTGCGAAGGGGAAACCTACTGCAACGAGCGTGCGATAGCCACCCAGCAGACCGGATGGTGGATGGTGGCCCAGAGCCGCGGAAACCTTCCCGATGAAATCGGCGCCCTGCTCTGGTTCGGCACCGACGACGCCGCGACATCCCCGCTCATTCCGATTTATGTGTCCGCTCTGGAGCGCGCACCCGAAAGCCTGCGCCAGGGCAACGGTTCCCTCCACGAGTATTCGGCGACATCTTCCTTCTGGATCAACAACCGTGTGTCCAACGCCTGCTACAAGATGTACAACCAGATGCAGCCGGTGGTGGCAAAGCACATTTCCGCATGGGAAAATAAATGTTACAATAATGTTACTTTGATGGATTCAGAAGCGCTTACGCTTTATAAAGACGGGCGCGGAAAGACTAAGGCAGCAAAATTGCTCTCCGATTTCAGCCTCGGCGCCGCCGATGAAATCTTCAGGGAATGGGTGCTTCTCGAACAGAATCTCCTGCTCGGATTCATGGACGGAAATGTCAAGACTTTCCACGAGGACGGAACTTTCGACCTCGCCTGGCCCGGCTACTCGGAGCATTGGAAGCAGGCCGTCGTGAAAGACCATGGTGATGTTCTCCGTCACACGAAGTGAAAATAATTGCTACATTTGCGATTCGATAAATCAAAAACCACTAAACACATTTATATGAAAAACATTCCCGTCAAGAAAAACCTGCCCAGATATATTCTGCTCTGGGGTGTTCTTGCAGCCATCATCCTGTTCGTAACCGGACTCGTGAAACTCGTCATCCCCGCCGCCGGCAATCCGGATCCTGAAAGTTTCTGCCCCATGGGCGGACTCCAGGCTCTCGCCACATATTTTGTAAGGGGGTCGCTTCCCTGCTCGATGTCGTCCCTCCAGATAATGATGGGCGCCGCACTCGCAGCCGGTGTGATTCTCTTCAGCAAACTGTTCTGCGGCTACATCTGTCCGATAGGTGCGGTGGAGAACCTGCTCACAAGGCTCCGCAACGCCCTTAAAGTGAAGGCGCTCCGCATCAATAACGGCAGCATTGCCGATAAAGCGCTCAGAATCTTCAAATACGCCCTTGTGTTCGTCATCTTCTATATGACCTGCACCGCGAGTGAACTTTTCTGCAAGAATCTCGACCCCTACTATGCGGCGGCAACCGGATTCAAAGGTGAAATCACCCTTTGGATGTCCATTGTCACCCTTGCCCTCGTGATTCTCGGAGGCTTCCTTGTGGACAACTTCTGGTGCCGCTATTTCTGCCCTCTCGGAGCCATCAGCAACACTCTGAAATTCTGGATTTGCGTCATCGCCCTTCCCGTCATCGTATGGCTCGTGTCCCTTACGGGAGCCACGATTCCCTGGTGGGTGATCCTCGCCGCATTCTGCCTTATGGGCTACTGCCTCGAGATTTTCCATTCAAAGCCGAAATTCCAACTGGTACATGTATATCGCGACGAGGTTGCCTGCAACCACTGCCACGTCTGCAATCTCGCCTGCCCCTATGCCATTGAAATCGACTCGTTCGGGAAGGGGAAAGTCACAAGCGTGGACTGCACCCTTTGCGGGGAATGTGTCGCCGCCTGCCGTCAGAACGCTCTTCGTATCAGCGCCTGCCGCTCCTGCAAGAGCCCTGTATGGAAATGGGTTCCCGCCATCATCGCGGTGGTCCTGCTGACCCTCGGCATCATTGCCGGCAACAAGTTCGAACTCCCTACAATCAATGAGACCTGGGGACTGGAGCAGTTCGACGGCAATCTTGAAACTATGACTATGAAAGGCCTCACGACAGTGAAATGCTACGGCTCTTCAATGGCCTTCAAGGCCCGTCTCGAAAAGATAGCGGGCGTCCACGGAGTGAAGACCTTCGTGCGTGAACACAGAGTTGTCATCAAATACGATCCCGCCGTCATCAGCGCCACCGACATCGAAAGGCTCATGTTCGTGCCTTCACATTTCCGTGTGAATTCGCCCTCTCCAGCCGAGGTTCCCTATGTCAAGGTACAGACCATCCGTGTGGAGAAGATGTACGACAAGATGTCCCTCAATTACCTCGGTCTCCAGATGAGACTCACAGGCAAAAAAGTTTACGGAGTTGACAGCCAGTACGACTGCCCTGTCCGCGTGCGTGTCTATATGGATCCTTCCGAGGAGCTCGACAAAGCCTGGTACAAGGAAGTCGTGAATAAGAAAACTCTCGATATGCCCATCCACGGCGGCGGAGTGAAACAGACTCCCATCGACCTTGAATTCGTCAAAATCGAGGAAGGTCTCGACACTCTTTCCATCAGCGACTATCTGCACTATATGTTCGACGGTTTCAACGCTTCCTTCAACGGTCGCTACACAGATCCCGACGGCTCTTCAGTTGTACGCAAGAGAGCCCAACAGTACGAAGGCAAGACTCAGTATATCTATGAAATTGCCGACCAGAACTACGAAAAGCCCATCATCCGCAAGAGCCTTCCGTTCCTGAGCAACTGGCTCTCATCCGAGGAAGGCGTCATCTCATTCAGCCTCTGCCTCAACAAGGACCTCGTTCCCGCACTCCAGGTGCGCTACGCCGCTCCGGTCACCGCAGACAGGATTTGGGAAATGATGTCATCCGAGACCTGGACAATCACCTATAAGGAAGGCGATGTCCGCGAGGAGCCTGCAAGGATGAAATTCGAGGCTCCGGGAGTTTCATTCAAAGCTGAATAATCATGCTGAAAAAAATATTCTTTACCTTAGCCCTCGCCGCGACCGGCAGTCTTATGCTCAAAGCCGACGAGGGTATGTGGATGGTCAATGCCATCAATGCTGCTATCGAACAGCAGATGCACCGCTGCGGAAGCCGCCTGAGTGCCAATGAGATTTACAATGCGGACGGCGAGGTGAGCCTGTGCGATGCCATCGTCTCCCTCAATTTCTACTGCACCGGAAGCATCGTGTCCGACAACGGACTTGTGATTACCAACCACCACTGCGCCTACGCCGATGTGTTCGCTATTTCCACCGAAGAGAAAAACTATCTCGAAGACGGATTCTGGGCGCTGAAGGCCGACGAGGAAGTGCCTATGAAGGGTTCGCAGATGCTGCTGCTTCGCAAGGTCATCGATGTGACGGAAGAAGTGGAGCAATATGTCGAAAGCGAAAAGGCCAAAGGCAAAACCGCCGGCATCAGGAAAATCAGCTGGGAGTTCGAGAAGCGCTACAAGAGCGACTCCCCCTATGAGGCAATCCTGTCTTCCATGTGGTCAGGCTCGAAATACTATATCGCACTCTATCAAGTCTATAAGGACATCCGTCTGGTGGCCGCACCGCCTGTGAGCATCGCGGCTTTCGGTGGCGATATCGACAACTGGGACTGGCCGCAGCACAAATGCGATTTCGCGATGTACAGAATATACACCGCCCCCGACGGCTCTCCGGCCGAATACTCTGAGGAGAACATCCCGCTCGTGCCCCGCAAAAGACTTCGTGTCAGCACAGAGGGCGCACGCAAAGGAAGTTTCGCAATGATTCTCGGCTACCCCGGATCCACCGACCGGTACAGCGGCAGCGCGAAACTCAGCCTCGAACAGAACACTCTCCGTCCGACCCAGAATGAACTCCGGGCCGCGAAAATGGAAATAATGAGGACCGCAATGAATGCGGACCCTTCGGTAAGGCTCAAATATTCCGACACCTTCTTCGGCCTTTCCAATATGCAGGAACTCTATGAAGGTGAGACTGAATGTATCGAAAGGGAGAATGTCATAGCCGCCAAGAAGAAACAGGAAGAGCAGATGCAGCAATGGATTGACGCCGACTCTTCCCGTCATGCCAGATGGGGGACTCTGATCTCCGACCTGGAGAGAACCTTCGCCGCAATCACTGAAATCGAGCAGGTGAAGAGTGTCGCGAGGGAGTGTCTCCTTCGCAATTGTGAAATGTGCTCCGCGTCACAGAAGGTCAACAACCTCATAAGGGAGGCTGAAAAGAAGGGCGTAAAAGAGGGGGAAACTGTAGTGGGACTTGACTACAGCAACTTCTCCGACAAGATTCTGAAAGACTATGCCGGCCTTGATGCCGCTCTCGAAAAAGAACTTTTCCGCTATAGTCTCGGCAAATTCTATGAACTGATGCCGGAGGAGTATCTCGGGGAATTCCAGAAAGAAATCCGCGCCGGATATGCTTCCACCGACCAGCTCTGCGACGCCCTTTGGGAACAGTCCATTTTCACATCAAGCGAAAAATTCGCCGCATTTGCCGGCGAGCCCCACACTCTGGACGAGTACCGCGCAGATCCGATTTACCGAATCTATAAAGAACTGAATTACGGTGAATTCAACAGAATCGAGACCAAAATAGAGGGTGAACCGGGACACTCGGCTCTCTGCAAGGAATACACCCACGCCCTTTACCGGATGAGGCTCGACAAGGGCATCCCCCAGTACCCCAACGCCAACTCCACCATGAGGATGACCTGGGGCAAGGTGAAAGCCATGAAGGGAAAGGATCTTCCAAAAGGAGTCCGCAGTTATGCTTCCGGAATTCTCGACAAGTACAATCCCGACTCTTACGAATTCAATCTCGACGACCGCCAGAAGAGTCTTCTCGAAGACAAGTCTTGTCGCGGAAAGAGGCTTCCGGCCTGCTTTGTCACCACCAATGACATCACCGGAGGCAACTCCGGCTCACCGGTACTCAACGCCCGGGGAGAACTCATTGGACTGGCATTCGACGGCAACAAGGAATCGCTTTCCAGCGATATTCAATATACCCCCGAGTCCAACCGCTGCGTGTGCGTGGACATCCGCTATGTGCTCTGGGTGCTCAGGGAATATGCCGGTTGCGGCTATCTTGCCGACGAGATGTTGAAATGAATCCGGCCGAAGAATTCAGGGCAGTGGAAGGCTGGCTTCGGATTCTGTATCGGCGCCCATGACAGATAATGTGACCTTGTGAGATTGTCTCCGCATTTGTAGAAATTCGCCTTCATATCCAGACCGGAAAGGTCCTTGATGTCGTGAAGGAAAAGAGCCGATGCGGGGATGATTTCGACAAGGTCCCATTCACATTCACCCTGCCTGGTGTCGAAGCACTCGGTTCCCAGCGTGCTCCATCTTTGAACCGAAGCATAAACTTCCGCCGGTGCCGACGGACGCTCCTCGCCCTTGCGGCCTCCGTGAAGCAGGAGCTTTCCTATGCAGTTACATTCGAAATTGTAATAGAAATCATTTCCCTCCGGAGAGACGAAAAACTCGCAGCAGGAATCTTCCCACACGCGGCCGTCGTCACAGGAGGCCACCGCCCTCTGCTCGCTGTCCTTCACATGGAAATGCAGCGCGATGGCGTCGCCGCAGTGCGCGATGCGGAATTTCACTTCCGGATTGGAGTCCGTCCAATTCCAATTGTCGATGTTGATAGGGTTGAACGGCACTTCCTCCCTGTCGAGCAGGGCCGGTATTCCGGATATGGGTGTTGACAGAATCCGGTCAACTTTCAAGACTGTAAGTTCCATAACTGTAAAGAGAATCATTAATGTTTTCATATAGCACGCGTCTTTTCCCGAAGCCAGGCGCAGATATCTTCGTCGAGACTGGGAGATAATGTTTCATATACTTCGGCATTGTAGTCGTTAAGCCAGGCTCGCTCCTGGTCGGTGAGCATTTCGACTATTACAGCCGATGTGTCGATATGACATTTGGTGAGAGTCTCGAAACCGAGGAACTTGCCGAATTCAGTCTCCTGCACCTCGCGGCAGAGGACGACATTTTCATGGCGGATGCCGTGGAAGCCCTCGCGGTAGAGGCCCGGTTCGTTGGAAGTAATCATCCCGGGAAGCAGTGGCTGGGAAAGAAAGTTCTGGCGTATGCTCTGGGGTCCTTCGTGGACACAGAGCCAGAATCCTATTCCGTGACCCGTGCCGTGGCCGAAATTGCGCCCGGCCTTCCAAAGCGGAAGTCTTGCCGCGGCGTCTATCTGGCAGCCGGCGGTCCCCTCCGGGAACTGCGCCATCGAAAGGTCTATCATTCCCTTGAGGACCAGAGTATAGTCCTCCATCTCAAGAGGGGTGCACTCGCCCATAGGCACAGTGCGGGTGATGTCAGTAGTTCCGGTCAGATACTGTCCGCCGGAATCCACAAGATAAAGGCCGTGCCTTTCTATCTGCGCCGAGCCTTCGCGGGGAGTGCTGTAGTGCGGCAGGGCCGCATTTTTACCGTATGCGGAAATGTTCTCAAAACTGTTGCCGCGGTAACCGTGGATTTCCGCCCTCAGGGCAGTCAGGCGCTCCGACGCCTCCCATTCCGTCACATTTTCCGCCGCTTCGCACTCCAGCCAGTAGAGGAACTTCTCCACCGCCAGCCCGTCTTCGATGTAGGCCTTGCGCTGCGAGGCGATTTCGGTGGGGTTCTTAACCGCCTTGCGAAGTTGCACCGGCGACGTAGCGTATTTGACGTCATCGCAGAAACGGTTCAAAAGGGCATCGACCGAACTGCTGAGGGTTGACTTGTCCACAAGGAGCGTTGCGCCGGAAGTTTCCCCGAGAGAGAGTTCCAGCTCGCCGTAGGGAAGTGTCTCCACTCCTCTGGAGGCCATCACTTCCGCCAGCCGTCCGCGGTCCCTGTCCTTCAGGACGAACCATTTGACAGAAGTCTCGCTCACAAGCAGATATGATATCACGAGCGGATTGTATTCTATGTCACTGCCCCTGACATTGAGCAGCCAGGCAATTTCGTCAAGTGAACTCAGGAGCATCATGTCGGCTCCGGCGGCCGTGATGCAGCTGCGCAGCCAGTCTATTTTCTGCGCGGTGCTCTCCCCTGTCATGTCGTCCGGCACGACAGCAATCGGTTCGTCCGGAATGGCAGGACGGTCGGTCCACAGCGGAGAGAGAAGGTTGTCCACCGACACCAGTTCGAACTTATCCTCCCCGAGGGGAAGCAGCGCCTGGCGGATTTCATCCACCGCAGCCGCACTCATGCACAGTCCGTCATAGGCGACCACATAACTTCTGTCCTCGCCGAGGTTTGCGGCTTCCCGACGCAGAAATTCCGGAATATAGACCGAATCTGACTGACGCGTCCTGTGAAGTTCGACGCCTGTCCCGGAGAGTTGCTCCGCGGCCTGGATGAAATATCTCGAATCTGTCCACAGGCCGGCGTGGGAAGCGGTCACCACCACATCCCCGGCCTCACCGGTGAATCCGGTCAGCCACCGGACCTGCTGCCAGCGCGGAGCTGGATATTCACTTGAATGAGGGTCGGTGCCGGTGACAACCACCGCATCGAAACCGGAGGACACCATCTTGCTGCGAAGGGCCTCGATTCTTTGGAGAATGTGATTTTCCATAATGTTTCGGGACAGTTCCGCAAATTTATGAAAAACGCCCGACCTTCCAAAGAAAGCCGGGCATGATGAAATATATTAAGGTTAGAATGTTATACAAAGTTGGCCTGGATAAAGGCGTTGATGGCCACGGAGGCAAACATCACGCAGATAAGGGTCGATACGATGATGCCGATGAATTTGAGTCTCTTGAGCCAGATCATGTTGTTCCAGCCTACAGTCTGGAACATTGACCAGAAACCGTGGTTGAGATGGAACCAGAGCACTGTGAAGAATGCCAGGTAGAGTACAAGATTCCACCAGGGACCGAATGTGGCGTTGAGAAGGACATAGGGATTGTCCTCATAATTGGCTTCATTGATGTGGATAAGCTCGGGAAGCTGCATCTTTGCCCAGAAGTGGGTAAGGTGTATTGCAATTCCCAGGAGGATGAGAAGTCCGAGAACGAACATGTTCTTCGCGCTCCAAGAATCAGTCTTGGCCTTGCTGGGAACCGCGTATCTCCTGACACCGCCGCGGGCGATGAAGTTGCCGATGGAAAGCCAGATTCCGTAGCAGATGTGCAGCGCGAAACCCAATGCGAGAACCGGAACTATGATGCTGATGAACGGTGTTGACATGAAGTCGCAACCGAGTTTGAAGATACCGTCACCCTTTGAGAAGAGATCCGCGTCTGCGGCCACATTGCCGTAAGTACCGAAGATTGAATCAAGTACTGAGAAGAAGTTGATGGTCGAATGAAGAAGCAGGAACACGATAAGGAAGGCTCCTGTAATGCTCTGGAAGAGTTTCTTTCCGATTGATGATTTGAATATAGTAGCCATAAATTGCTGATTTTTCTTTGAAAGCGGGGCAAAGTTAACTCTTTTTTGTAAGTTTCGGAATAAAAAGATAATTTTGTTCGATATAAAAACACATACGCTATGTACAAAAGAGTTCTGCTTAAACTCAGCGGCGAA
>JAKSKQ010000010.1 GCA_024401675.1 Bacteroidales bacterium
GGACTTGAAAATGAACCGGAAAGGGGCGGACGCTGTCTCGAATGTTTCAAATTGAGACTTCTGGATGCGGCCCGCTATGCCCTTTCCAACGGCTTCACCCTACTTACCACTACACTGGCATCTTCCCGATGGAAATCCCTCGACCAGATCAATCAGGCCGGCCTTTGGGCGGTCAGCACGGCACTTTCCGAAGCGGGCGCGGAGGGGACTCCTTCCGCAGGAACTCCCCCGCCCCTTCAGTGGTGGGACAAGAACTGGCGGAAGGGCGGCCTGCAGGAGCGCCGCGGTCAGATAATCAAAGAGCGCAACTTCTACAACCAGCTCTACTGCGGTTGCGAATACTCCATCAGGCCACAGTTCTGACTGAGGCGTCTCTATTTACCCGTGAAATGTGCTACACGTCCGAGCAGGAACTCGCGGACGTCATCCCAGCGGTAATAAGGGAAATCCGGGCAGGGAAGGTCACCCAGGTGAACCTCCACCCCGTTGCGGATAAGTTTCACCAGCACCGGGCCGCTGCCCTTCTTGGGGCGGTAGAACACAAACTGGATATTTGTCGCCATGGGAGACTCATAGTCCTGGAACCAATATGCGACTTCACTGGAACTTTCGGGCTCGTGGCCGAAGTGCTCGATATCCATAATCTGATACAGGGCCATCATCACATGATCGTGACCGAAGCGCAGGTCCGCACCGCTCCAGGCCTTGCGGGCCTCTCCGTTTTCAAGCAAAGATATGCGGCGGTCAGCCTTATCGATGAAATCGCACACTACACTGCAATATGGCGTCCGATGCGCTCTATATTGCTTGAAGCGCACAAAGTTGCTGTACTCCCAGAGTTTCACAGGTTCATCGCCGGTGAGGATATCGCTGAAATCTGTCTTCACATCGGAAGGAAGGCTGTTCACACCGGCAATCAGCATCTGGAGTTTGTATGACACGTCAGAGGGCGACTTCCCGGCAAAAGCGGCATCGACGTCCTTGAAAATCCGGGAATAGACATTTCTCCAATCAGGAAAACATTTCTCGAAGAACACCTCAGGCTCCTCGAAAGGGAAAGGAAACCCGGGTCCTTTGGTACGGAGCTCCGCCGGTGCCAGATTGGGCGAGGTGGCGAGACATTCAAGACTTCCCTGATGAGCATAAATATCAAGATATGGAGCAGTTGCGGCAAGAGATGTGCAGAAAGATGTCATGCTGACAATTGCCCTTTGTGTAGGAGATGACGCTGCATCCACCCTCGCTCCTTTCGGAAAGGCCTCGGGGAAGAAGGCAACCATCCTGCGGGCAATCTCCCGGTGCTGCTCCCAGCCCAATGGAGTGAGTTCCCCGACATGATAGCGCACCTTCTCATAAAAGGAATCCAGACGGGGAAGAAGTCTCTCTCCGAATTCAGTGAGATTGCCATTGTCCGCAGCAGTATGCATCATCTCCCACAGGGTTTTGTATGTTTCGGCCATATAAGCATACCTTGACCCGTGACGGCCGTAGTGACTCACATAAAAAGGTTTGTATCCTTTGGGAGATTGAGTGAGTTCCGGGACATCGAAGGACAGCAGATTGTCGAGTCCGGAGAACTTGTACCAATCGGAAGCCACTTCCTCGCGGACATTATAGTTTTGAGCAGAGGCGGAAAATGCCAACGCACTGAAAATCAATGCCAACAAACAAAAACGTTTCATACAAAGAATAATTTTAACCGCTAAAGTTAAGAAAATAATGTGTAAATTCGCAGGTTTGCCGGAAAGATTTTCCCGGCACTTGGAAATGGAAAAAGTGTCCCTCTGGAAAATATTCGCCGCATTTGTCAAAATAGGCGCATTCACTATCGGAGGCGGGTACATAATGGTGCCTGCCATCGAAGCCGAAATGAGGCGCAGAAGATGGATCAGCGGGGACGAACTCCCCGACATTGTCGCGATTGCCCAGAGCGCCCCGGGACTGCTTACCGCCAATATGGCAATTTTCGCCGGCTACAAGTTGCGCGGAGTCGCCGGAAGCATAGTCGCGACACTCGGCTGCCTGCTCGCTCCGTTTGTTGTGATTCTCGCAATCGCGATGTTTTTCAACAGCTTCAGCGACAACCCTTATGTGATTAAGATTTTCTCCGGGGTAAGGCCTGCTGCTGTGGCACTTATAACAGGTTACTTCATCCGTTTGACAAGGCGCAGCCACAAACTATGGCAACTTGCAATAACAGCCTGCGTACTGGTCCTTATGGTGCTGCTGAAAGTATCCGCGATTTATATGATATTGGTGACAATCACAGGAGCCGTGGCTGTGGCTCTCCTGCGGCAGAAAAGGAATGGGAGGAATCAGAGATGTTAATGCTTCTTCTGAAACTTTTCTGGACCTTTTTCTTCATCGGTCTGTTCACATTCGGAGGCGGATATGCGGTAATCGGCATCATCCAGAGTGAAGTCGTGTTCGCGAAGGGCTGGATCACCGAAAGCATGTTCACCAATATTGTGGCGGTTTCACAAATGACTCCGGGACCTGTCGGGCTGAACTGCTCGACCTATGTGGGCTACGAAGTGATGAAAGCCGCCGGCGCATCCCAGACGGTGGCAAGTCTCGGCTCATTCACATCTTCAATCGCGATTGTCCTCCCGAGTTTCATTGTGATGATGATGCTGGTGAGGTTCTACACCCGTTTCCACGAAACTCCAGTATTCAAGGACGTGATGTCCGCGCTCAAACCTACCGTCGCAGGACTTATCGGAGCCTCGGCCCTGTCCCTGATGCTCTACATCAACCTCGGTGAAGGGCTGAGTGTCATTGTCGAAAACTTTCCCGACTGGAAGGCCTGGGTCGTGTTCGCAGCGTCACTGGGACTGTATCTCACCGGAAAAGTCGGGCCCATATCCATTCTTGCCGCCGGCGCCGTGGCCGGCCTGCTGATATACTGACAACTATTCGGGTCGGTTGTTCTTGTATTTTTAGCGATTTTTTTGTATTTTTGCAAGTTTTATTTTTGAAAAAGAGAGCCTATGAAATATGCATTGGTAACAGGAGGTTCAAGAGGAATCGGAAGAGCCGTCAGTATCAGACTTGCGGCGATGGGTATTCCCGTGATCATCAATTACCAGTCCAACGGCAAAGCTGCCGCCGGGACACTTGAGGCAATCACCTCGTCAGGCGGCAGCGCGTCGCTGATGCAGTTTGACGTCAGCAGCAAGGAACAGGTCGAGAGCGCTCTCGGGCAGTGGGAGCAGGCTCATCCCGACGACTACATCGCCTACCTTGTCAACAACGCCGGAATCGGCAGGGACAATGTGATGTTCATGATGAGTGACGAGCAGTGGCACGATGTTCTGGACGTGAGCCTCAACGGCTTCTTCTATGTGACCAGATATCTGCTGCCGAAGATGATGATGAGGAAGCACGGCGGCAGGATAGTCAATATGTCCTCCCTCTCCGGTCTCAAAGGTCTTGCGGGCCAGACTAACTACTGTGCCGCAAAATCCGCCATCATCGGCGCCACAAGGGCCCTCGCCCAGGAAACGGCCGGAAGGAATGTGACAGTCAATGCAGTGGCTCCCGGCTTCATAGAATCCGACATGACTAAAGACCTTCCGGTGGAAGAACTCACGAAAATGATTCCGATGAAGCGCTTCGGCAAGCCTGAAGAAGTCGCCGCTCTGGTGGGCTTCCTCTGTTCGGATGAATCAGCCTATATCACGGGACAGACAATCAGCATAAACGGAGGCATGTTTTAACCCATGAGGAGAGTAGTGATAACAGGAATGGGCATCTGGTCCTGTCTGGGCACCGGCATCGAAGAAGTGAAGCAGTCTCTTTTCGAAGGCCGGAGCGGTATCGGAATCGAAGAGGCCCGCAAAGAATACGGTTTTCAGTCCCCTCTCACAGGAATTGTCAGAAAGCCCGAACTCAAGGGAGTCATCGACAGACATCTCCGCCGGGGACTCTCCGAAGAGGCGGAATACGCCTTCATGGCCTCAAAGCAGGCTTTCGAGATGGCCGGAATGGATGACGCGTACCTCCAGGCCCATGAGACAGGCTGCATTTTCGGCAACGACTCATCCGCAAAGCCGGTAATCGAGGCGGAGAAAATAATGGAGGAAAAGCACGACACTGAACTTCTGGGCCAGGGCTTCATCTTCCAGGCCATGAACTCCACCGTCACGATGAACCTCAGCACCATATTCCACCTCTAGGGCATAAACTTCACCGTTAGCGCGGCCTGCGCCAGCGGCAGCCATTCCATCGGACTGGGTTATATGTTCATCAAGGAGGGGCTTCAGGATGTGATCCTCTGCGGCGGAGCCCAGGAGACCAACCTGTACTCGATGGCCACATTCGATGCCATCGGCGCATTTTCCAAAAACACGGCCAACCCCGCAAAAGCCAGCCGTCCCTTCGACCGTGACCGTGACGGGCTGGTCCCCGGCGGCGGCGCGGCAGCCCTTGTTCTCGAAGATTATGACCACGCCCTCGCGCGCGGCGCAGATATCATCGCGGAAGTGGTCGGCTACGGATTTTCATCCAACGGCACTGCCGTCATAAGCCAGCCCAGCGACGAAGGCTGCATAAGAGCCATGAAAAGGGCTCTGGATGCCGCCTCCCTGACGACTGCGGACATAGACTATGTCAACGCCCACGCCACCAGCACCCGTCAGGGAGACATGTTCGAAGCAATTGCCCTGGACAGGCTCTTCCGCGGCGAGCATGCCCTCATTTCCAGCACAAAGGGAATGACCGGACACGAATGCTGGATGGCCGGAGCAAGTGAGATGGTGTATTCCATCATCATGATGCAGAACAATTTCGTCGCCCCCAACATAAATCTGGAGAACCGCGACGAATACTCCGCCCCGCTGAATCTCGCAGACCACACAGTCTGCACGCAGGTTGACACCGTGCTGAGCAATTCCTTCGGATTCGGAGGCACGAACAGCGCACTGATAGTCAGAAAATTCAAAAAATAATTCTCAAATATATGACACGCACAGAAATTGAAGAGAAAGTGAAGCAGTTCCTCATCGAAGACATTGAGATTGATGAGGACAAGATAACTCCCGATGCACGTCTCAAGCAGGACCTCGGTATCGACAGCCTTGATTTCGTGGACATCGTGGTAGTGGTCGAGAAACGGTTCGGTTTCAAGATCAAACAGGAGGAAATGGTCGGAGTCGATACATTCAGCAAATTCTGCGATTATATCGGGACTAAAGTGAACTAGGAGATATGACCGGACGCAGTTGGGCTGGTACAACCTACGGAAACGGATGGATGCACAGGCATCTCATCCGTTCTTTGCGTTTTATACCGGCACCGGCGGTGTATATTTTCTCCTATGTTTTCATCATTCCCGTATGCTTGATAATCAACAGGGAAAGCAGAAAGGCGGCATACTCGTATTTCAGATTGAGAATGGGCCGGGGACCGCTCGGAGCGGCCTGGTGGACATATCTGAACCATTGCAGTTTCGCCGAAGCCGTCATCGACAAATTCGCGATGTACGCAGGCCGGAAGTTCAAGGTGGAAGTGGCAGGACTGGACGAATTCAACTCCCGCGCCGCGAAGCCTGAAGGTTTCATCCACCTGAGTTCGCATATCGGAAACTACGAGATAGCCGGCTACACCCTCGTCTCCGAGCACAAGACCATCAATGCGGTGGTATATGCGTGGGAAAAGGCTTCCGTGATGGAAAACAGGGACAATATGTTCTCCAGAACCAACATACGGATGATAACCCTCAAGGAGGACATGAGCCATCTGTTCGAAATCGATTCGGCCCTGAGCGGAGGGGACATTGTCAGTTTCCCCACCGACAGGTCAATGGGCGGAAGCAAGAGGGTGGAGTGCGAGTTCCTCGGAGCGAAGGCCTCATTCCCTCAAGGGCCTTTCAGTGTGGCGGCAATGAGGGGGCTGGACACGCTCGCGGTCAATGTAATGAAGGAGAAATGGAACAAGTACAGGATTTATGTCACTCCCCTGGACTACGACAAGCAGGCTCCCCGCAAGGAGCAGATACGCCAATTGTCCGAGGCCTATGTAGCCGAACTTGAGAAAAGGCTTCGCGAACACCCCGGGCAATGGTACAACTTTTTTGATTTCTGGGCATGATGGATTTTGAACTTCCTACAGAAGAATATCTCCGTTCGATAGACGTACACCTGGTGCTTCCGCAGCAGGATCCCTTCGTCATGATCGGTGTCCTGACACATTTCGAGATGATGACTTCCACTACGGAGACTCTCATCCGGGAGGACAACATCTTTGTGGACAAAGGATGCTTCAGTGCGGCCGGGATGATGGAAAACATAGCCCAGACCTGTGCCGCCAGGATAGGATTTTACAATAAATTCATCCTTCACAAGGAAGTGCAGGTCGGATTCATCGGGGCCATCCGCGACTTTACCGTGAATTTCCTTCCGCCCGTGGGGAAGATGATAAGGACTACGGTAGATATCGAAGAGGAGATTTTCGGAATGACTCTGGCCACTGCCAGAATCGAATGTGACGGAGAGATCGCCGCCACTGCGCAGATAAAACTTTCTGTCAGGAACATCGGATAAACTATGGAAAATATTCTTCAAGCAGAGAAACAACTCGAAATCAGGTTCAGCGAAATAGACATGATGCAGGTCGTCTGGCACGGCGCCTATCCCCTGTACCTCGAAGATGCCAGGGAAGCATTCGGTGAAAAATACGGGCTTTCGTACCGGCGCTACATCAATGAAATGATTTTCGCGCCGATTGTGGAGATGAAAATCGATTACAAGCGTCCGATTTCATACGGAATGAAGCCGGTGGTGAAAATCACCTATTGCCCCTGCGACGCGGCCAAAATCATTTTCGACTATGAAATCGCCGACCCTGCCAGCGGCCAGCTGTTCTGCAAGGCCAGAACCGTTCAGGTATTCATGGACAGAAATTACAATCTGCTTTGGGACTCCCCCGATTTCTACACCGATTGGAAAAAAGCTATGAGTCTGATTTGATATGATAAAAGTCCTCGCAACCAACATAATCTCGCCGCTCGGAACTGACACGGAGCAGAACTTCCAGGCCGTCCGCGCCGGGAAAAGCGCCGTGGTCATCCGTGAAGGATGGGGCACGGCAGCGGAAAATGTTGCAGTGGGGGCATTTTCGAAGCAGCAGGAAGCCCGGATGGCCATCGAAGGCTTCACCGCCTTCGAGTCGATGGTAATCCGTTCTGTACAGGAAGCCTTGAGCCACACAAAGGAAGTGGACATAAATTCTCCGCGCACAATATTCATTCTCAGCACCACCAAATGCAATGTGGAAGAACTCGGCGCCGAACCTTCCGGTGACGGAGCGTACCTCGCCCCCGGCGCCACTGCCCGCAAAATTGCAGAGTATCTGGGATTTGCCACCGCGCCAATTGTCGTGTGCAACGCCTGCATCTCCGCCGTCACGGCCCAGATTCTTGCAGACCGACTCATCGGGGCGGGAAAATATGACTTCGCTGTAGTCTGCGGCGCTGACAGAGCAAGCACATTCACGCTTGCGGGATTCCTGTCATTCAAGTCTCTCTCAAGTGTGCCCTGCCGTCCCTTCGACATCGACAGGCTTGGGCTCAACATAGGGGAAGCCGCCGCCACCATAATCTTCTCAAAGGCGGACGGAAAAGGGTGGACCCTCGCCGCGGGAATCCTCGACAATGATGCTCACCACATCAGTGCCCCCTCTCCGGACGGGGACGGTGTACGCAGAGTGGTGGAGACGGTCCTTGAAGGATTCGATGCAGCCGCTCTGGGGTGCATCAGCGCCCACGGCACAGCCACGATGTTCAACGACCAGATGGAGTCCAAAGCCATCGAGGCCGCGGGACTTTCGTCTGTCCCGGTATCTGCCTTGAAAGGTTTCTACGGCCACACTCTCGGCGCAGCAGGGGCTCTCGAGACAATACTGACAATGAGAGCTCTTGACGAAGGGTGGATTATCCCTGTCAGGGGTTTCGAGGAAATCGGAGTCAGCGGAAAGATGACAATCTGCAAGGATTGGACAAGGACTGATAAGACATCATTCCTGAAAATAATATCCGGATTCGGAGGATGCAACGGAGCGCTCCTGATGACAAAGTTGGATGCCGCCGGAGAAAGTCCGGTTCACGCCGGAGCCGGGAATGAGAAGGCGGCCACCGATCTTCAGACCGTCCACACAGTCAGTCTGACTCAGGATTCGGCAACCCTGGACGGGCAGTCACTGGAGGTTTCGCAGAAGGGAAAGGCGCTTCTTACCGAACTGTACAAAAAATTTTCCTGCGACTATCCGAAATTCTACAAAATGGATGTGCTGAGCCGCCTTGTGTTCATTGGCGCCCAGATGCTCGCATCAAGGGAGAATCCCACGGAAGCGGATCGGGAGGACCGTGCGATAATACTTTTCAACAAGTCCACGTCAATAGTCTCCGACAGGGCTCATATTGCCACAATCGCGGACAGGGAGTCGTTCTTCCCCAGCCCGTCCGTATTCCTTTACACCCTGCCGAACATAGCCATCGGCGAGGTGGCAATCAGGCACTCATTCAAAGGCGAGACCTCACTGTTCATACTTCCCCGGAAGGATGAGGAAACCATGGCTATGATAACGGAAGCCACCGCCCTCGGAAGCGGTGTTTCAAGTATGCTGACCGGATGGGCGGACTGTCCGGACGAAGACACATTCGAAGCGGAACTGAAAATCGTAAAACGAATCAAATAACATCATAAAATATTATGGAAGAATTGGTAAAACAGCTCAAGGAGCAGATTATTGACGCTCTCAATCTCGAAGAAATCACACCGGATGACATCGATGCCGCCGCTCCCCTTTTCGGAGAAGGCCTCGGCCTCGATTCAATCGACGCCCTCGAGCTGATCGTCATTCTAGACAAATACTACGGCATCAAGCTTGCCAGCCCCGCCGACGGCAAGGCTGTGTTCAAAAGCGTGAACACAATAGCCGAATATGTAGCAGCACACAGGACAAAATAATGAAAGAGGGCATTTCAGTAACCGGAATGGGCATCATCTGTGCAATCGGCAACGACTGCGCCCAGGTGCTGGACTCCCTGAAACAGGGCAGGTCCGGAATCCGGAAGATGAAATATCTGGAATCGGTTCACCGCGACATACCTGTCGGCGAGGTGATGATGTCCAACGCCCGGATGCACTCGCTGCTCGGCATACCTGAAGGTGAAACAGTCAGCCGCACATCTATGATGGGGGCTATCGCCATACGGGAAGCCCTTTCCCGTGCCGGGGACATCAGCGGAAAGAGAGTCGCGCTCATATCCGGAACCACTGTCGGAGATCTCGACATAACTGAAAAATACTTTCAGAGAATGAAGACTGACGACAGTCTCCTCAATCTTCCCCACAGCAACGAGTGCGGCACCAGCACAATGGAGATGGCCCGGCTCACCGGTCTCTCCAACGCTCAGGTCTGCACGATTTCCACGGCCTGCTCATCCGCCCTCAATGCCATCATCCTCGGATGCGAGATGCTCCGCAGCGGAGAAGCCGATGTGGTGGTGGCAGGAGGTTCCGAAAGTCTGAGCCGCTTCCACCTCAACGGTTTCAACACCCTGATGATACTCGACCGCGCGCAGTGCCGCCCGTTCGATGCTTCCCACGCCGGACTCAATCTCGGCGAGGGCGCAGCCTTCGTGGTCCTGACAAAAGATGCCCGGAATCCCCTCTGTTACATAGGCGGTTACGGCAACCGCTGCGACGCCTATCACCAGACAGCGTCGTCCGATGACGGTGAGGGTGCCTTCCTGGCAATGAGCGAAGCTCTGTCGCTGTCCGGATTGAAGGCGTCCGACATACAATATGTCAATGCCCACGGCACAGGCACTCCCAACAATGACTATTCCGAAAGTCAGGCTCTCAGAAGAGTGTTCGGGGAAAACATCCCTGAAGTGTCATCCACCAAGGCGTTCACCGGGCACACCACCTCGGCATCCGGCTCAATTGAGACAGTAATGTGCATTCTGGCGATGCTCCATGACTTCACGCCCGCAAATCTCGGATGGAAATCGCCGGTCGAAGGCGGAATAGTACCGACTTCCGGCCACATAGGAGTGAAACTCGACAATGTGATGTGCAACTCCTTCGGTTTCGGAGGTAACGACTCGTCGCTTGTGCTGTGCCGGGAACCCCGTCCGCTGCCGGAACTCGTGAAAGCAAGAAACTGCACAGTCGCCGCCTGTGTCACAGTGACATCGGCCGAAGAACTCTCCGGGCTCCGCGAATTCATATCCCCTATGGAATCCCGCAGGATGGGCAAACTGATGAAAGCCGCCCTTCTGGCATCACTGAAGGCGCTGCAAAGTGCCGGCTTGCAGACTCCGGACGCCATAATCAGCGCTACATCGAGAGGAATGTTGGAACTGAGCCAGCAATTCATGGACAACATAGATGAAGGAGGAGAGGAACTCCTCAGCCCTACCCTTTTCATGCAGAGTACCCACAACACCCTGGGCTCGGCTGTTGCCATACGCACCCGCTGCCACGGCTACAACACCACATATTCCCAAGGTGAAGAGTCCGAACTCTGGGCTCTCCGGGATGCAGAAAGACTGATACGCTCATCCAGGGCGGACTCCGTGCTGGTAGGCATCTTCGATGAATCCACACCGGCATTCGACTCATTTTCACAGAGAACCGGCACGAAAGTCCCTGCACCTCTTTACGCCAAAGCCATGATTTTAACCGCTGAAAAATAATGCATCTGCCCCTACTCATACCGCTTGCGATTGTCCAGAGCCTGCTGCTTGCAGGAGGACAGGTACTTCTCAAATTCGGTCTTGCCAGAATGCTGCCGTTCTCGATGAGCCTTGCGTTCTGGAAATCGGTGTTCGTGAACTGGCAGTTCGCAGCCTGCGGAATCTGCTACGGTGCCGGCAGCCTGCTGTGGTTCTACATCATCAAGCACTTCCCCTTCAGTATGGCATATCCGATGGTATCGCTGAGTTATGTGTTCGGAATGATTGCAGCCATCGTATTCTTCCACGAGCCGGTGAATCTCACCAAATGGCTCGGTGTCCTCGCCATAATGGCCGGTTGTTACCTCATAGCCAGATGAAAAGAATACTTCTCATATTGACAGCGGCTTTCCTGGCGGCGTTTTCCGCCAGTGGCGAAGAACAATTTCCCCGGATTAAGTCTCTGGAGTGCGATTTCACCCAGCTCAGGCATGTCCAGATGCTCGATGAGGTGCTTTCCATCGAAGGTCACCTGAAATATGTAGCCCCGGACCATCTGGAATGGACCTACGGTGCGCCCCGGAATTGCAAGTTCACGATGGACGGCGGCAAGGTCACCATGGAGGATCGCCAGGGGAATGAAATCGCCGACCCCGGCCAGAAGAAAGTGTTCCGGGAAATCGCCAGAATGATGCTCGGAAGCATTGCCGGCAAGGAAATGCCAAAGGATATGCATCAGATGGCTTCTTCGGTCAACATCACTTTGGACCCTGCAAGTTCGGTGGCGAGCCGGGTCGAGATAGAAGAACTTTCAGGGGACTCCACAGTCCTCATATTCCATAATCCAGTGATAGAAAGATGAAACTCTCAGGCAGCCTCTTCACAATAATCTCCAGGACGGGCACGGACTGCGCGCCGCGCTTCGGCATCCGTCTCGATGCGGAGCATTTCATCTACAAGGCCCACTTCCCCGGGGAACCGATAACCCCCGGAGTGTGCATCCTCCAGATTGTCAGCGAACTCGCCTCCGAGGCATGCGGGAAGCCTCTTGAAATCTCCCAGGTGCGCAATGTGAAGTTCCTTCAGATAATCAGCCCGCTCGAGCATCCCGAAATCGATTGCAGTTTCACCAGACTTGAAGAAGAGGACGGCCTTGAGAAAGTCCAGGCCACCCTCTCGAAAGGGGAAATACTTTTCGCTAAACTCTCTCTTGTATGCAGAATCCCCAAAGCATAGCCGCAAGAGGCATCTGTGTGATTATCCCGACCTACAACAATGCCGGGACCATCGCCGATGTAGTCACCCGCGCCCTGAAAGAGTGCCGGGATGTGATTGTGGTGTGCGACGGATGTACCGACGGCACGGTTTCCATTCTGGAAAGTCTGGATCCGAAGCCTGTCATTCTGGATTTGAAGGAAAACGGCGGCAAGGGCAAGGCGCTCAAGGCCGGGTTCAGATACGCTCTCGGGCACGGCTTCGCCTATGCAGTCACTCTCGACGGAGACGGGCAACATTTTCCGGAGGATATTCCGGTGCTGGTCGAAGCCGGAAGGAAACATCCCGGAGCCCTGATTGTAGGTGAAAGGAGTGACCTTGACTCGATGCAGCGCAGCGCCGGCAGCCGCTTTGCCAACCGTTTAAGCAATTTCTGGTTCGCAGTCCAGACTCTGCACATTCTGAAGGACACCCAGACCGGATACAGGCTCTACCCCCTTAATAAACTCCGCGGTCTTTCACTTCTGACATCCCGCTACGAAGCGGAACTCGAACTGCTTGTGTTTGCCGCATGGCACGGTGTGAAACTGGTCAGCGCACCTGTGAGAGTATATTACCCCGAACCGGAAGACCGGGTGTCACATTTCAGGCCGGGCAGGGACTTCGCCCGCATTTCCCTGCTCACTACGGTACTTTGCCTGCTCTCTCTCGTATATGCACTTCCGCTTGCCATATTCAGGGTGGTATGGGCCGCACTGAAGACGCTGCTGCCGCTGCTCTTCTTCATAGTGGCTTCGGTATTTGTCGCCACTCCGTTCGCGCTGGTTTACATGAATATCGGGAAAAAGACCGAAAAGAAAAAAGAGACCATCCACAGGATGATCCGGAAAATATGCTCATTCACCCTGTACAAGGTCGGTCTTCCCGGAGTTGAATACAGTATGTCCAATCCGCACGGTGAGACTTTCGGGAAGCCCGCTGTAATCATCTGCAACCACCAGTCCCACCTGGACCTTCTGCCGATGCTTTCACTTACCGACAAACTGGTTATTCTCACTGCGGATTGGGTGTGGAACGACCCTTTCTACGGCTATATCATCCGTCAGGCCGATTTCCTTCCGGCATCTTCCGGAATTGATGCGATAATGCCGCGTCTGCGCGCGCTGGCAGAGAAGGGATACAGCATCGCAGTCTGTCCGGAAGGGACAAGATCTCGTGACTGCAGTATAGGCCGTTTCCACCAGGGAGCCTTCAAGATTGCCCGGGAGCTCTCGCTGGACATACTTCCAGCCGTCCTCTACGGCTCCGGACACGCCCTTCCCAAGCACGGACGTTATCTGAGAAGTTGGCCGATGACACTGGAACTCGACCGTAGAATTTCTCCACAGGAAATGTCCCGTCACGGCGAAACCCTCAAGGAAAGGGCATCATATATGAGAGATTATTATCGTCAGAGATATGCTGAAATTGCAGACAGGATGGAACAAAATGTCTAAGGTAGTCATCATAGGTTCGGGACTCGGCGGTCTGAGCTGCGGATTCATCTTGCAGCGCAACGGCTATGACGTCACCATCCTGGAACAGGGATTCCAGGCCGGCGGCTGCCTTCAGTGCTTTTCCCGTCAAGGTGTGAAATTCGAGACCGGGATGCACTTCATCGGTTCAGCCGCACCGGGGCAGACCATAGACACCCTGATGAACTATTTCGGGATGAAGGATTCCGTGAAGCTCAGCAGTCTCGATCCCGGCGGCTACAACACCGTCTGCCTGCAAGGAGACGAATTCCGCTTCCCGGTGGGACGCGAAGCCTTCATGCAGTATTTTTCAGAACTTTTCCCTTCGCAGAAGGACGCTCTAGCCAGATATCTGGGCATCATAGATGAAGTGGCGCGGGCATCTTCCCTTTCTTCCCTGACGTCCGCCAGCAGGGACATAGCTGCAAACACTCTTTGGCAGACCATGCCTCTTGACACCGTGATGGAGCAGCTTTTCACCGACCCCCTGCTCAGGTCAGTGCTGGTCGGAGACCTGCCTCTCTACGCGGCCAGAAAGGGCAAGACTCCATTCTCGCTCCACGCATTCATAATGGATTTCTACAACCGCAGCGCTTTCAGAGTGGTCGGCGGCAGCGATTCGATGGCTGCGGCACTTGTAAAGAACATTTCCTCCATGGGAGGACAGGTGCTGACCGGTAAAAAGGTTGTCCGGATAGTCTGCGATGACGAGAAAGCGGTCGGTGTCGAAACTGCCGGCGGAGAATTTTTCCCGGCGGACCAGGTGGTCAGCACAGTGCATCCGGCGCGTCTGGTGGAAATGCTGGACACGAAACTGATCCGCCCCGCCTTCCGGATGAGGATGAATTCGATGCCCCAGACTCCGTCCATATTCGCGGTATATGTGAAATTCAAGGAGGGACGGATGCCTTACATGAACACCAACTGCTTCCACTACGGCAGCGGCAGTCCCTGGGGCTGCGACGAGTACACCGGTCCCGAATGGCCGAAGGGTTTGATGTATATGCACATGTGCCACGAGGACAAGGCCCGGTGGGCGCGCAGCGGTGTGGTAATGGCCTATATGGACATAAATGAACTGTCTGCCTGGAAGGGCACTTGCGTCGGACACCGCGGAGGGGACTACGAAGACTTCAAGCGTTCACGCGCCGAAAGGCTCATCGCCGAAGTCGAAAAATTCCGTCCCGGCTTTGCCTCGGCGGTGGAAAGTTACTTCACATCGTCTCCCCTCACCTATTCCGACTATACAGGCACAGAGGACGGGGCGATGTACGGAGTCGCGAAGGATATAAGTCTCGGCGCCGCAGGCCATGTCCCCTACCGCACAAGGATTCCGAACCTGCTGCTCGCCGGACAGAATGTGAATTCGCACGGGATGCTCGGCGTCCTGGTCGGAACAATCGTAACATGCAGCTGCCTTGTCAAGGCGGATGAACTTTACAGACAGATTTTCGAAAAATGAGAGATATTGAGAGCATAGTAATTGTCGGAGGCGGACTCGGAGGTCTGTTCACCGGAGCGATTCTTGCGAAAGAAGGGCTGAAAGTCACTGTGATAGAGAAGAATTCCACAGTCGGCGGCGGGCTTCAGAGTTTCACACGCATGGGAGAAGTCTTCGACACCGGAATGCACATTATCGGGGGCATGCAGGAAGACGGCAATGTGAGGAAGGTATGCCGGTATCTCGGTATTGAGGACAAGATACATATCCGTGACGTGGATCCGGATATAGCGGATTCGATTTACTTTGCCGAGGACGGGCACAGTTATCACACGGCCCGCGGAAGGGAGAATTACGTGAAAGCTCTGTCCGAAGATTTCCCCGGACAGGAAAAGAATCTCAAGGAATATGTGGATGCGATGTACCGCATCACCGACGAAGTCGATATGTTCCATCTGAGGCCGAATGATTCTTATGTGCAGCCCCATTGCGGGGATTTCGGCATCAGCGCGAAGGATTTCATAGCAAAATATATTTCGGATACCCGCCTGCGGAGTGTTCTGGCCTTCATGAACCCTATGTACGGAGGACGCGGAGCAATGACTCCGGCCTATGTGCACGCCATCATTTCGGTCCTCTATATCGAGGGAGCAAGCCGTTTCGAAGGCGGAAGCTGCCGTTTTGCCCAGACCCTGAAGGAATCGATAGAAGACAACGGAGGGACTGTCATTTCAGGAGACGGAGTGGCCCGGGTCTGCACCGAAGGCAGGTTCATCAAAGGAGTCGTCACACGCTCCGGAAAATCGTTTACTGCCGACAAATATATCTGCGCCATCCATCCGAGCGCCTTCTTCAGCCTTCTGGATGACAAATCGGCACTTCCCAAATCATACCGGGACCGCCTCGAATCCATTCCGTCATCATATTCCGCCTTCAAACTCAACATAAAATTTAAGAAAGGGACATTCAAATACTTGAACCACACCTGCTATTACATGTCCCGCTATGATGATATCTGGAATTTCGGCTGCGACAGTTCGCTCTGGCCGGAAGGTTTCCTGTATATGACGCCGCCAGAAATCGGACAGGGTGAATATGCCACGAAAATGATTGTGACGGCACCGATGCTCTGGGAATGCGTCTCCCCCTGGGAGGACAGCCGCCCGGGACACAGGACTGAGGAATACGGACAGTTCAAGAAAGAAATGTCCGGAAGGATTCTCGATTGTCTTGAGAAATTGTACCCGGATTTCCGAAGTTGCATAGAAGGTGTGGACTCATCCTCACCGCTCACGATAAGAGACTGGTATTCAGTGAAGGAGGGCGCCATGTGCGGCTATTCCAAGGACTGGACCAACCCGCTGCTTACTCAGGTTCCGGTAGTGACTAAGATTCCCAATCTGCTGCTTACCGGGCAGTGCTGCAATCTCCACGGATTCTGCGGAGTGACTCTCACTGCGATAAACACCGCCGAGGCTGCTTTGGGAAGTCACCGGATTCTTGAAAAACTGAATTTCCAGAGTTTCGATGACCTCAGGCCTTATTACGACAGCGAAATTCCAGCGGCCATGCAGCGGATAGTTTCTGATCCCGCCTTCCCGAAGGTGGTCTCCGCCGCATTCCCAGGAAAAAGTGCAGCCGAAGTGGCGGCAGGGCTCTCGGCAACGGGAACAGTTCGGGATTTCCAGCAGGACTGGATGTTGCTTGCCGTGAAAAACATAGTGGCATCGACCTGCACAGAATTCACATTCGAAGGATTCGAAAATGTCAGCCCTGACACCCGGTACCTCTTCGTCTCCAATCACAGGGATATAATGCTGGACGCCTCCATATTGGAGATGGTCCTGATGGACGCCGGGCTTGATTCCTCTGAAATCACCTTCGGAGCCAACCTGATGCGGGGACAGATGGTCATAGACATAGGCAAGTCCAACAAAATGTTCAAGGTGGAGCGTCCGGGAGGCAATCTGGCAGAATTCTTGAAGTCGTCAAAACATCTTTCGGATTATATCTCAGCCACCATCCTGCAAAAGAAGCAGTCAGTCTGGATTGCCAACCGCAACGGCCGCACCAAGGACGGGCTCGACCGCACCGATCAGGGAATAGTCAAGATGTTTGCCATGTGCTCTCCGGCTTCGGAACGGGTGCAGACTCTCGCCTCCCTGCATATTCTTCCGCTCTCCATCTCTTACGAATGGGAGCCCTGCGATGTGTTGAAGACTCTGGAACTGGCTGCGCGCAGACGCGGTCCCTATGTCAAGAAACCGGGGGAAGACCTCACCAGTATCCTGACCGGAGTACTTCAGAATAAAGGAAGGATCCATCTGGCCTTTTGCCCCGTACTGACCGAAGAGGACCTCCGTCAGGTTTCAGGCAAAAGCGCCAACGAATACTACAAGAATGTCGCGGCAATGATGGACAGGCGGATTTGCGGAGCCTATAAGTTGTGGCCCAACAATTACTTGGCTCATGACTTGAGAGAGGGAAAGACTGAATACTCCGACCGATATTCACCAGCGGAAAAAGAGGCCTTTATCTCCCATCTTGAACAATTGGAAAAATATGCTGGAGAATATTCGTCCGACGAGTTGAAAGGCATTTTCCTCGACATTTATGCAAATCCTGTTGACAGTAAAATCCTTTTCGGCGGAAAATGATATCGGAGAAAATATACGACTTTTTCAGCACCAGGCGGCGTCCGCTGATGATTTCGCTCATCTGCGTGAGCTTGCTCCCGGCACTGTCGCTGCTGAGGCTGGATTTCAGCGAGGATATAAGTGATTTCCTTCCTCTGGGGACTTCCAACCGCGAAGCTCTTTCGGTGTACCAGAAGATTTCCGGGGCGGAAAGGCTTTTCATCCTTTTCGACAACCCCGGCGATGCGGACCTCACAGTAGAGGCCATGGACCTTTTTGTGGATAATGTCCGGGAGAAAGATTCGCTCGGATGGTGTTCCGGCTTGTCGGCGCAGTTCGATATGAGGCTCTTGCGGGAGATGACAGGATTCGTGTATGAGAATATACCCTATTTCCTTGAAGAAGAGGATTATGCGCGTATGGATTCACTTCTCGCATCCGAGTCATACATTCCTGAAAAGCTTGCCCAGGACAAACAGGCTCTGATGTTTCCTACCGGGGGAATGAGCGCCGAGAGCATCTCCCGGGATCCTCTCGGGCTGTTCTCCCCCGTCCTTGCAAGTCTTCTCAAAAGCGAGGACATGCTGAATTTCGAGATGTACTCCGGGCATATTTTCACCGCCGATCTGAGCCGGGCCATAGCCATGACCGACTCCCCTTTCGGCAATAGCGAGACCGCAGGCAACTCCAAAATAATCAAACTGTTACAGGAATCAATTGAAGAGACTGTCGCAGAATACCCTTCCATCCGTGCGCATATCGCAGGAGGGCCGCAGATAGCAGTGGGCAATTCCGACAGGATCAAGAAGGACAGTTTCCTCGCGATATCGCTGTCGATTGTGCTGATAGTCCTGCTGCTGGTCTATGCGTTCGGAAGTCTTCGGAACATCCTTCTGATTGTTCTTTCCATCAGTTGGGGCTGGCTGTTCGCTCTGGGAGGGATGGCCCTCTTCGCCGACAAAGTCTCCATAATAGTGATTGGCATTTCGAGCGTGATTCTCGGCATCGCCGTCAACTACCCCCTTCATCTGATAGTGCACAGGGAATACGAAAGCGATATCCGCAAGATGCTCCGTGAAATCAGCGGGCCCCTGGTCATAGGCAATGTGACCACAGTCGGTGCCTTCCTTGCTCTCGTACCGCTCAAATCGACAGCCCTGAGGGACCTCGGCACATTTGCATCCCTGCTTCTGGTCGGTACCATAGTCTTCACCCTGGTGTACCTTCCGCATCTGATGAAAGACGGTCTCTCCGGACACAGACAGCCCCGCATTTTCGAAAAGATTGCCGCCTTTGCACCGGAGCGAAACAAATGGTTTGTCATCTGCACGGTGGCACTCACGGCCGTACTTGCGGTATTCAGTCTGAAAACCGGTTTCGATTCCAATATCTCCAACATCAACTATATGAGCGTAGAGCAGCGGGAGGACATGCAGTATTTCCAAACCCTGCTCTCCGAAGGCGCATCCCAAACGACCGGCACCATATATGTGCTTTCAAAGGGAGATGACTTCGACCTGGCGCTTTCGGATAACTATTTGAAGACCAAGGTTATCGACAGTCTCTCGGCCATCGGCTTGATTTCAGGACATACCGGCGTGTCACATTTCCTGACTTCCAAGTCCCGACAGGCCCGCAGGCTCGCACTCTGGAAGGCTTTCGCGGTCCGTCGCGAGACGGATTTCGCCGTCGATCTCGATGCGGTGGCCTCAGAGTTGGGATTTTCCAAAAATGCTTTCAGAAATTTCCACCTGATGCTGGAAAACTCCAGGAATATGGAACCTCGCGATATCGGCTGGTTCCACCCCCTTGTCAGCGGAGTTTTCAGCCGGAATGTCACCACCCTTGAAGAGACGGGACTTTCATATATTGTGGACGAGCTGATTGTGGAGAAAGACAAGATGGACGAAGTCAAAGCCTGCATGGACGGGAGTTTCGACATTGCCGGAATCAATGCTTCGATGTCTGGCACTCTGTCTGACAATTTCAACTACATCGGCTGGGCCTGCTCGCTGATAGTATTCATCTTCCTCTGGTTCTGCTTCGGAAGGCTGGAACTGGCCATAATCGCTTTCATTCCGATGGCCGTGAGCTGGCTGTGGATTCTCGGCATCATGGCCCTGCTTGGCATCAAGTTCAACATTGTCAATGTGATACTTGCCACATTCATCTTCGGTCAGGGAGACGACTACACAATTTTCATCACTGAAGGCTGCCAGTACGAATACGCCTACCGCCGGCCTATACTGTCCTCATACAAGAGCAGCATACTCCAAAGCGCACTGATAATGTTCGTCGGGATGGGCACTCTGATTGTGGCGCGCCATCCGGCCATGCATTCTCTTGCCCAGGTCACCATCATCGGAATGGCATCCGTGGTGCTGCTGGCCTGGATGCTGCCTCCCCTGCTTTTCCGTGCCCTGGTGTCCTCCGGGCTTTTCATCCACCGCCACGTAAGCCCGCTCCGGCAAGTTAGAAGCCGCTACTTGTACAAGGGTAATGAAATATGGAAAACGGTGCGTCGGAATCTCCGCACGCTGCCCGAAGGCTTCATCAGGAGTGTCCCTGAAGGCTCTGCCGAATATGACTTTGAGGATGAAGGATACGGTGAAAGGGCCATTCTGCTGGCACTCACCCACCCGGATACAAGGATTAGAGCTCACCTTCGCAACGGTGATGCCGTGAGGGTGGCGGAGATTTCCGCTGAAGGCTTTGTCGAAAACATAGAATTCAAAATAAGTAACAAATAAAATCATTCTATATGAAAGAACACATTCTGTCACTGCTTGAGGAAACCCTTCCCGCAGTGGATTTCAAATCGGAATTTCTTTTCAGCGAGATCGACTCCCTGGGAGTGGCGACCATACTGATGATGCTCGAACACGAATACGACATCCCTATGAGTGCCGCTGACGCGACTCCGAAGAACCTTAAATCAGTGGATTCACTGGTCTCTCTGGTGGAAAGGAAATTGAAAGAGAAATTTGCCGCGACTCATCTCACCCTTGAGGCTGCAATACGCAAATTCGCCGCCGAGACTCCGGACAAGACCGCGGCCGTGTGCTCGGGCGACAGCATCACCTATTCCAAACTCTGGGAGAACATAGAGAAAAGGGCCGCCGAGCTCGGCGCAGCCGGTCTGAAGCCCCACAGGCCGTATGTCTTCAGAGCCTCCCAGAACATAGATTTCCTCATCACATACTGCGCGGTTCATGTCCTGAAGGCCATTGCAGTACCTCTGGAGCACGCTTGCAGTGATGAGAATTTCAAGGCGGTGAAGGACGAGGTGGACGCCTGCACTTTCGCCGATGACATAGTCGATACCCTCTACACAACAGGAACCACCGGCAAGTCCAAGGGTGTGATGCTCTCCGAGACCGCCCTCGTATCCTGCGCCGACAATTTCATCCACGATCTCGGCTTTACCGGGGACCTTCTCTTCATCATAAGCGGCCCCCTCAACCATATTGCTTCCCTATTCAAGATTCATCCCATACTCACTGTCGGCGGCACAGCCTGTATCCTCGACGGCATGAAGGATATGAACGCATTTTTCGATGTGTTCGACCTTCCATTCAAGAAATTCGGAACCTTTATGGTGCCCGCCAGTCTGCGTATGATAATGCAGTTCTCGTATGAGAAGTTGTGTTCGCTTGCCGACAAGTTCGATTTCATCGAAACCGGCGCCGCACCCATCACCCAGACAGATATGGAGATGCTCAGCAAGGCTCTTCCCCGCACCCGCCTCTACAACACCTACGGCGGTACTGAAATCGGCGCCGTGTGCACCTACAACTTCAATGACGGCAAGTATATGGAGGGCTGTGTCGGGCGTCCGATGAAGAATTCGTCAGTGGAAGTCACTCCGGACGGCAGTGTGATTGTGTCCGGCCTTACTATTATGAGCGGTTATGTCTCCGACGAGGAAAGCACCAGAGCGGTCATCCAGGACGGCAAAATCCACGGAGCGGACCTCGGCTATGTGGACGAGGACGGGATGATACATCTGACAGGCCGCAGCGGAGATGTAATCAATGTGGGCGGCTACAAAGTCAACCCTGTAGAAGTGGAGAATGCGGCTTCGTCCCATCCCTCGGTCAAGGACTGCATCTGCATTGCCGCCACCCACCCAGTGATAGGCAATGTGCTGAAACTTCTTGTGGTCCCCGCCGACGGAATGGCCCTCGACAAGCACGCCCTCGCGGTACACATCAAATCCAAACTGGATGCCTACAAAGTGCCCACCTACTATGAGACGGTGGACTCTATCGCACGCACTTACAACGGAAAGATAGACCGGAAGTTCTACCGGAAATAACCGGGTGCCCTCAGGGGTGGTCAACCAAGATTTTCTTTAAGGAAGCGCACGGTGAGGTCTCTCGCGGCGCGCTTCTTCTTGTTGAAGAAGTGCCCCTCCCCTTCGATGAGATGAAGGTCTGCGTGGGCATAAGTGTCGGCATACTTCCGGCTGTATGACACAGGGACAATCTTGTCAGAGGTGCCGTGAATCAGGCAGACTTTGCCGCTGTATTGTCCTGAAGTCTCATATATCGGAAGTTTCTGCGCCTCGAGTATGAATTTGCGACCGAGTTTGTGGAAGAAAACATTCACCCACTCGGGCGGATTCTTCGCATCGTATCTGGTCCCCATGCACTGTCCGGCAATGGCGTCATCTTTCAGTACAGCCGCAGGAGCCAGTTGCACCAGACATGCAGGTTTGCGAAGTCCGGCGGCTTCGGCTGATGCTTCCCCGGCTGCGGCTTCGAGTTTTCCGGCGAGCATCCCGGCGACAACACCGCCCTGGGAGTGGCCCACAAAAGCGATTTCTGTGACATAAGGCAGAGAGCATGCATAGTCGAACACCGCCTTGGCATCCGAAATCTCATTTGAGATGGTCATATTCTGGAAGAGGCCCTCGCTGTGACCGTGAGCATTGAAATCGAAACTGATGGATGCGATGCCTTCTTCCGCCAGAGCCACGGCA
This sequence comes from Bacteroidales bacterium, assembly GCA_024401675.1. Lineage (GTDB taxonomy): Bacteria > Bacteroidota > Bacteroidia > Bacteroidales > UBA932 > Cryptobacteroides. The sequence continues at coordinate 22,472 of JAKSKQ010000010.1, forward strand.
AGACCGGCAATGGGCTGCATCTCTTTCTTTGCCATGAACCCGTGCATCAGAATCGCCATAGGGCAATGGTCCGTTTCAGGATTGAAGCCCACCGGCAATGTTACCTTGCAGGAAATGCCTCCCTGCTCACCTCTGACGGGAAACACCCGCTTCCCTCCGAAAAGATTCTTGAAGATACTCATAAATCAAGTAGATTTTTTTCACCCCAAATATACACATTCTTCCCAACTATGCATGATTTTATGTATTTTTGCGGCCGTGAAATTTCGTTCGGACATATTTCTACTCAAAGCGAGTCAACGCGTCATCGCGAAGACGCTTATCATAACAGCCATTTTGATTTATTGTGGCCCGGCCTTCGGAAAGGCAAAAGTCACTCTCACGGCATATCTCCCGAAGGCTGAGGAATGTCGGCCAATGCCGGCAGTAATCATCTGCCCGGGAGGAAGTTATTTCTGGCTGGATACCGAGGGGGAAGGGGCCGAAGTCGCTCAGTGGCTCAATTCGGAAGGGATTGCGGCCTTCGTCCTGAATTACCATGTCGCCGGAAAGTTCACTTTCGGAACCGATTTCCGTTTTCTATGGGGAGGATGCACCTTCCCGGCCGTACTGAATGACACACAAACTGCTCTGCTCCAGGTACGCGAACACGCAGACGAAACAGGCATTGATCCTGAAAACATAGGCCTGATGGGATTTTCGGCAGGGGGCCACCTTGCCATGCTCACCGAAGGAGTGGGAGGGGAGGAGCCTGATTTCGTCGCGTGTATGTATCCCGTCGTGACCCTTTCGGACAAGCGATGCGTCCACAAGCGCTCCAGACCAGGACTTCTCGGAGCGAAACAGACAAACCGCATTCTCCGCGACTCCCTGTCCCTGGAAAAGCATGTGCCTGAAAGTTGCTGCCCTGTCTTTCTGGTGGGGTGCCTTGATGACAATACCGTCAACCCGCTCAATTTCACACTTCTGGACTCATCCCTCACCGCAGGACACATCCGTCACGAAAGCCACATATTCCCCTGCGGCGGCCACGGCTTCGGTTGCTCCGCCATCACTGACACAAACGCCGTCTATGACTGGAAGCCTCTGTTTGTCAGATGGTTGTCCAGCCTTAAAGGGGCCTCGCAGCCCGTCCGTCAGTAATCCCGTCAGTAATCCCGTCAGTAATCCCGTCAGTAATCCCGGGAGTGATTATTTTTTCAGAATCCGGCTCAGAGGAATATTCTTGTACTCGCAGACCTTCGTGCCCATGCGGCGCTTGATCTCGAATTTCACATCTATCGAATATGCGGCCGGATCGATGGTAGGGTCCTGAATCAAAGTGAAGAGCGCGCTCATGGAAGGAAGACTGGCGTGTCCCACGACATTGACAGTACTGCTTCCCTGGGGAATCACAATATCATCTGCCGTTCCGATGAGGAAAGGGGTGCCTTTCTTATAGACCATTCCGCTTATTGAAGTCAATGTCAACTTATGACCGGCATTATTGACAACAAGAGAAACAGTGCCGTCCATGCTTGTGAAACTTGTTGCCCTGACCGAAGTTACTGAATGCTCCCCGAAAGAGAACTTGTCCAACTGTGCAGATGCAGGAATCCCCCATGCAAAAAGAGATACGACTACAAGGAAAATGAATTTTTTCATATCTTATGATTTATTGATTTTCATATAGAACAGCAAGGGAATCGACCTTTGAGCACATTACCGTCCGCACTGAATCGAAAGCGGGAAGAAGTTCGGACGGAAGAGGCTTCTGGGGCGGAGACTGCATGGTGAGAGGATTGATCGGAGAACCGTTCCTCCACACCCGGAAATCCAGATGCGGCCCGGTGCAGCGGCCGGTGGCCCCCACATAACCGATAATCTGCCCCTGACGCACCCTGACCCCGCTTCTGATGCCCGGACCGTACTTCGAAAGGTGAAGGTATGCTGTTGTATAGACGCTGTTGTGACGTATTTTCACAGTATTGCCGCCGGCACCAGTATTTCCCGCACTGACCACCGTCCCGTCGCCTATGGACATGACGGGAGTTCCGGTCGGAGCGGCATAATCGACTCCGGTATGAGGCTGCACACGATGCGTCACAGGGTGCCGGCGCGCATACGAAAATCCGCTCGAAACCCGCGTGAAATGCAGCGGAGCCTTGAGGAAGGCCTTCCGCATGCTCTCCCCTTTCTCATTCCAATAGATATTGCCGCCGTCTCCGGGATTGAACATGATTGCCGGCAATGTGTCATTCCTGCGGATGAACTCGGCAAAGCGGACCGTATCCACGGCAATAACCTCGCCGTCACATATCTTCTGGTCATACAGCACACGGAAGCGGTCCCCGTTCTGAAGACCGAAGAAATCCACCGTCCATGCGTAGATATCCGAAAGTTTGATAATCAGGTGAGGCGGGGCGCCTGCGGAAATCATGTCATTCCAAAGTGATGAATTGATAGTGACATCCGTGAAGCGCTCCTCGGAAATGACCGGCTTCTCATATTTCCATACGGCAAGGGAATCGAAGCAGCGGAAAATAGTCGAAGTTGTCACCGAATTGTGATACACTATATAATGAAGCGCCTGCTCCGAAGAGTCTCTCTGCCAGTAATAAGCATCGAAACGGTTGCCACCGACAAGCCGCCGGACATTGAAGACGGTGTCACAGACAAGCGACATCTCGTATGCCTTCCGGCCGCTCAGTCCGAGACGCACAAGCCAGGATGAGAAGTTTTCCCCTGATTTCACCTTACCCGGAACTCGGTACAATGTATCCGTCAGGAATCCGAGGGGATAGACGGTGTCACGCTGCTGAGACCGCTCTCCGTAAGAGAATGGCCCCCGTCTGCACGAAAGCGGCAGCAGTGAAAGGCCGGCAGCAAGGGAAATGACGGCCAGAAAAGTCAGAATTGACGATTTATTCCTATTAAAGTCCATTACAAAACACAAAATTAGGAATTTTAATAGTAATTTTGCACTCATTTTTTATCAAACATTATGAGCAGAATCGTTACATGGTGCAAGAACGGCCGGGATGTTGCTCTTGTACAGAGTCTTATGCCGGCAGTTGTGGCTGCGGTTTTCGCCATCGGAAATCCATCTTTCAGGATTATCCCTGCCTTCCTGGCCATTATCGGGGTCGGAGCTGCGCATCTTGCAGCCAATATTCTCGACGATTATTTCGACTACAAGGCGGATATGCTCTCCGACAGGGACAAGGTCGTAAGAAAAGGTTTCAGGGCTATGATGGTGAAATATCCTTATCTCACCGACGGCAGCCAGACACTCGCCACCACCCGGAAAGCAATAGCGAATTTCGCCATTGTCGCACTTTTATGCGGCGGTATCATCTTCGCGATGCGTACCTTAGACCAGGGATTTCTGACCCCAGGCGGCAGCTGGTGGATAATCGCCCTCACAGCCGTGACCGCGTTCCTAGCCTATTTTTACAGCGCCCCGCCACTTAAAATCGCCTACCACGGACTCGGAGAACTGGAAATCGGACTCATCTTCGGCCCCCTGCTGATGACCGGAGTGTACTACTCCGCCTGCGGCTCTGTTGACTGGTCAATTGCATTCATCAGTGTGCCACTCGGAATCCTGGTGCTCAACATATTGTTCACCCACTCGTTCATTGATATGGAGGGAGACCGGGAATGCGGGAAAATGACATTTGCCCTGCTTCTGGGCTCAAAGAAGGCGTGCCTTATCGCTTCATTGATTATCAATACATTGCCATATATCATCATAATCACTGCTATAAGTCTCAAAATCCTTCATCCCCTATACCTTCTGACTCTTCTGGCCGCAGGACGGTCAGTCTGGCTGTGCGCGTCGCTTGTAAAGTTTTACCACGGTGACCCGTCAGTTCCCGCGGTTCCCCCGCGCTGGCTCGGCCCGATGATGAAAGACTGGAATCAGGTCAGGGAAGCCGGCATCGACTGGTTCCTGATGAGATGGATGACAGCACGCAACATCATTTCCACATTCTGCCTGATGACAATGGTCACCAAAATAATACTGACAATCATAGCGAAATGAACATTATAGGACAATTCTTCTACTGCGCCTGGTGGTGGTTCCGCGCCACTTTCTTCTCAAGGCGCAAACCGCTCCAGAGCGTTATTTTCATCTCGGATCGCTGCAATCTCAGTTGTAAGCACTGCAGCATCTACAACCACGAAACCCCGCGTGACAAGAGCCTCGACCAGATAAAAGAGGAACTCGAATACTGCTACAGTCTCGGTTCCCGTTTCGTGGATTTCGAAGGCGGAGAGCCGTACCTCTGGAGAGACGGGCAGGCCGATGTCAATGACCTCTGCCGCCTCGCCCGCCACATCGGTTTCTACTCATGCACCATAACCACCAATGCTCAGAAACCTTTCGACGGCACAGTCGCGGACAGCATCTGGGTAAGTATGGACGGAGTCGGCGAGGCCCACGAGCGGGTACGCGGCAAAGGGACATTCGCCCGTTTGGAGGAAAATGTGGCGAAATGCGGATGCAAGGCCCTATGCGCCAATATGGCTGTAAATGTGCTGAATGCGGACTCTGTCGCCGCAGCAATCGAATATGTCAAGGCGAGCCCTTACTTCAAGTTGATATCCCTGAATTTCCATACTCCTTTTCCCGGTACGGAAGCGCTTGCCCTGCCTTTGGAAAAACGCCGTGAAATCATCGACATGATACTTGACTACAAGAAGCGCGGCTACCCCATAATGAACTCCCGGAGCGGTCTTAAGAAAATGAGGGACAATGACTTCGTGATGCGTTGCTGGATGACCAATTTCGTATTCCAGGACGGCACTCGTGCCGACCAGTGCATCGGGGAAGACCTGGGTATATGCCCTCAGTGCGGCTTCTGCATGGCCGGGGAGGAGTCTGCCGTGATGGAACTGCGGCCGGACACGATTTTGAGCGGTCTCAAACTGAGAGTTTGAAATACGGAGTTTTTTATGTAAGTTTGTAAGTTTGATATAACGTTTTATGAAACTCAATAATCTATTTTCAGCATTTCTGCTTCTGGCCGCAGTGTCATGCGGTACTCCGAAGCAGATACCCTATTTCCAGGGGACGGAAAACGACACAGTGGCAGGAGAGGCCTGCGAAACCCGTATAACCCTGCAGCCGGATGACAAGATTTCCATCATTGTCAAAAGCCGCGACATCAACCTCACCAACCTCTTCAACCTGCCGTATTACACCCAGAGAATAGGAACTACGCTTGAGCAGTCTGCGAGCTACGCCCAGGGAGTCACGGCCTACCTCGTCAACCGGGATGGTGACATCGATTTCCCCGTAATCGGGACCATCCATGCCGCAGGCCTCACCCGCAGTGAGCTCGCCGAGACCATCAAACAGGAGCTCATCCGGCAGAATCTTGTCCAGGATCCGGTCGTATCAGTAGATTATGTCAATTTATTTGTCAGCGTAATGGGAGAAGTGACTCATCCCGGGCGCTTCCCCATCGATCACGATGTCTATACGATTCTCGACGCCATCAGCGCCGCCGGCGACCTCACCATCACCGGACTCCGCAACAATGTTCGAGTCCTGCGCACCGAAAACGGCAAGAAGAAGATATATACAGTCAACCTCAACTCTGCCCAGGAGACTGTTTCCTCACCGGTTTACTATCTCAAGCAGAACGATGTGGTCTATGTCGAGCCCAACAAGATGAAGGCCCGTCAGAGCACCGTCAACGGAAACAATGTCCTGAGTACATCCTTCTGGGTATCAGTCGCCTCATTGGCTGTCACAATTATCCTTGCGGTCAACCAGATCTCATTCACAAAAGCAGCCAAATAGCAATATGGAAAACAACATACAGATTATCCCTTTCGACCAGGAGGAGGAATCCACCTCGAATTTCAGCTTCAAGAGTTTCGTAAGCCGCTGTCTCAAAGGATGGTACTGGTTCGTGATTTCAGCAGGAATCTGCTGCGGACTGGCTTGTTTCCACATTCTCCGCACCCGTCCGGTGTTCACACGCAGCGCCACCATCCTCATCAAGGAAGCCGCATCGAGACGAATGACCACCAGCGATATCGAATCAGTGCTGAGTTTCTCCGGCGGTTCGATGTCCTCCAAAGTAGTCAATGAGGTCATAGCCTTCCAGTCCCCCGCCATAATGCAGGAAGTCGTGAGCAGGCTCGGTCTCACAACCGATTATGCGATGAAATCCATGTTCCGCTCCAATGTAATCTATGGAGTCCAGGTGCCCTTCGAAGCCGAGTTCATCGACGTGCCGTCCAATATCACCCTGTCATTCAATGTGGATAAGAAAGGTGAAGACGGTTTCGCGATTTCAAAGTTCGTGTATCACCTGAAAAATGATAAAATCAAGGTTGCACCGTTTGCAGGAACATTCGGAGACACCCTCTCCACTGAAATAGGCAGAATAGTCATCAAACAGTCGGAATACTTCACCGGAGAATGGAAAAGGACAGTAATTGTCCGCCACTTGACACTCGACGGCGCGACAGCGATGTACTCATCCCGCTTCAAGGCAGCTCCGACTGATATGAAGAACAAATCCGATGTCCTGGACATCGAGATCAAGGACAATTCAGTCCAGAGAGCAGACGACATCATCAACACCGTCATCAATGTCTATAACGAAAGCTGGGTGGAGGACAAGAACAGGATGGCTGTCAGCACTTCCGAATTCATAGCGGAAAGGCTCATATCTCTCGAAAAGGAACTCGGAGACGTGGACAACGACATCTCCGACTTCAAGAGCCGGAACCTGATGCCGGACCTCAGCACCGTCTCCGAGATGTACAAATCCCAGACTGAACTCACAGAGCGCTATATCCAGGAACTCAGCAATCAGCAGTACATCTTCCGCTACATCAAGACCTATCTTGCCAACAACCCCGGCATCGAAAGTCTGATTCCTGCCGCCACCAGCATCAACAGCAATGCAATTGCCAGCCAGATAGCCGATTACAACAAGTCCCTTCTGAACCGCAACAACATCCGCTCCAACTCAAGCGAGCTCAACCCTCTGGTCAAGGATCTCAACGCAGCCCTCACTCAGATGAGATTAGCCATTGAAGATGCCATAGACAACCAACTGGAGACAATCTCCGCCCAGATGGACAACCTCTTCGCCCAGGAGCGCAAGAACAACAGCCGCATCGCTGAAAGCCCGGCCCAGGCAAAATACCTTCTTTCAGTCGGCCGTCAGCAGAAAGTCAAGGAAGCCCTTTACCTGTATCTTCTCCAGAAGAGAGAGGAAAACGAGCTTTCGCAGGCCTTCACCGCCTACAATACCAGAATCATCACTCCTCCTATGGGTACGGCCCGCCCGACAAGCCCCAAGAAGATGCAGATTCTTTTAGTTGCGCTGTTCCTCGGGCTGATGATTCCCCTTGTCATAATCTACATTATCGAAGCCTCCAATACCAAAATCCGCTCGAAAAACGACCTCAAGTCCCTCACACTCCCCTATCTCGGCGAAGTCCCCTTCCACTCATTCGGAAAGGCCAAGGGTATTTTCGCGCGAATTCTGGGCAGGGAAAAGGCAGGCGGTGCTGAAATTATCGTACGGCCGGGCAAGCGCGATATCACCAACGAGGCATTCCGTGTCATCAGAACCAACCTTGAATTCATGGAAAGAGGACATTCCTGCCCTGTGATCATCAGTTGCTCGCTGAATCCCGGTTCCGGCAAGACCTTCCTCACAGCCAACATGTCCGCCGCACTTGCAATCAAAGGCAACAGGGTTCTCGCCATCGACGGAGACCTCCGCCGCGGTTCTCTCTCCGAGTATGTGGGCTCTCCCCGCAAGGGTATCAGCAACTATCTTGCAGGCGATGAAAAGGACATTGACAGCCTGATTGTGACACATAAGGAGATTGAAAACTTCGACGTGCTCCCTGTCGGAAAGATTCCGCCCAACCCCACTGAGCTCATCAGCCAGAAAGAATTCCCCGAACTCATCGGGAAACTCCGCGAAAAGTACGATTATATCCTCATCGACTGCCCTCCTGTTGACATAGTTGCCGATGCAAGGATTATCGGAGAATGTGCAGACCGCACTGTGTTCGTAGTCCGCGCCGGAGTCCTTGATTTCAAGGATGTTGCCAATATCCAGAAAGCCTACGACGAGAAGCGCTTCAACAACCTCTGTTACATCTTCAACGGTGTCGAGACTTCCGCTTCATACTATGGCCACTACGGCAGTTACGGCTACGGTTCCAAGAAAAACGGATACTACAGCAAACACAAGCGTATATGAGTATATTCTGCAGAAAGACGGCTTTTGCAAAGAGCGGATTCTTCAATGGATTCACCGACTGGCACTGCCATATCCTCCCAGGAGTAGATGACGGTTTCAAAACCATCGAAGACAGCCTTGCCGCACTCTCTGAATATGAAAAGGCCGGGGTGCAGGCAGTGTGGTTGACTCCGCACATTATGGAAGATATGCCCAATACCGTCGAAAAACTGCAGAAGCGCTTTGAGGATCT
>JAKSKQ010000100.1 GCA_024401675.1 Bacteroidales bacterium
ATTCCTCGATTGGCGCCACGCCGATTCCGCCGTTCTTCCATTCGGATACGCAGGCGGAAACCGTGACGTTGTCACCCAGTTTGAAGCGGAGTGTCACGGTGAATTGCTTTCCTTCGGTAAGTCCGGAGAAATTTGCTCCGCCTGCCGTTTTCAAGTTGATGGCACCAGAGGTTTCCGGACGGTACTCGGTCTCGATTGTAACGGTGTACTCGTTCTCACCATCCCCTGCAGCCGCATTCACCGCGCCGCACATCGTGTAGGCCACTTCCTGAGGAGAGGTCGTAAGTTCGATGGACTGTCCGTGGAACAAACTGTCAGTGAATACACCCTTCTGTGTGCAATATGTCGGGAACTGCTGATTCGGCTGGTCAAAGGAGCAGGTATTGTCTGTCACATTGATTTTCACCTGTTTGTTGCCGACAAGCGTGATTTTCTTCACTCTGCCCCACGCTTCGATTGCATCCTTGTCTGCCACGACATTGAAGCGGAGCCAGGTGAGGATATGCCTGAACTGAAGCTGGAGGTCCATAGCCGACAATTCGATGTTGCTGCTTGCCTCGGCGGCATACATCACATCTGTCTTGCCGTCGAATTCATATCTTGCGATATTGTAGGAAGCGCCCTCCACGGCCCAGCCGTCCTCTGACCTCGGGCAGAATCCCACGAAATAGACCTTCGCCTTGTTGGACGGGTAGAACAGCTGATGGTCGAGGAGCTGTCTGGTACCGCTGGTGAAACAGGTGGAATTGTGATAATCGATTATGGTGGCATCCGGACCCGGTTCCTCCGTCTGGGAGCCACGATAACTCTTGCTTGTAGTGGATGCCCAGATGGCTGCGGTAACAGGGTCATCAGCCGTAGGTACAGTCAGACGGTACGGCGCTCTTGTATCACCTTCATCATTGACGACGGTAACGCCGAGAGTAACTTCTCCGGAACGGCCTGAAGCCATCTCGCCTTTTCCGCAGGAAGCAGCCAATGCACTGAGTGCCAAAAGTATGAATATTCTTTTCATCTACTTCACCTCCACTTCTGAATTGCCCTCGGACTGCCATTCGCCGATTGTGACGCTCATATGGATTTCATTGGCGGCGCCATTGAGGGATATCCAATAATTGTATTCCTTGCCGGATTCCCAGCTCCCTATCTTGGTGGAAGCGATGACCGCCTCTCCCAAGGTGGTTTCCGTAATTGTCTCGTAGGCATTGCCCTTTGATACATAGGTGACGACAAGCTTGACTTCTTCACCGGAATGCCCGGCACGCAAATCCTGAGGTATCACGATGAAAGGGCCGCCGAGATGGCTGGCGTTGTTTATCTCCACAGGGTATTCCTTGTTGACATTGCAGACGAATGCACCCTTGTCACCGGACAGGTTCCAGAGTCCGCTCTCCACGTCGAATATGCCCTGACTGTAAATCCCGGTAATCTCGATTTTCTTCAATACGCTTCTCACAGCCTCGTCAAGATAGAAATTTACGATGGCGAAAGGTCTGCACATAGGGACTACGATGGCTCCATCGCTCTTTTTGCATCCTCCCTTGTATCCGCAGATAAACTCATACAGAAGCTCCCCTTCCTGACCCTCTCCGGTCATTGGAAGCCCCGTGCAGGTTACCGTGTTTTTTGAAGCCACCTCCATACAAGTGTTGTCCAATTTGGCAGGGCTGTAGGCCATAACATCGAGATCGCTGTTCTGCGGCCAGTAGTAATGTACGTCAAGTTTGTCTGTATAGAACTTCCAGGAGCCACTGTCGAATATTGTGTTCGCATCGAGATGCCTGCTTCCGGAGGTGGCATTGTACCCATCGATATGGATACGGCTGCCTGTCAGGTCTCCGGCAGGGACAAGGACCGTCCTGGAGCTCTGGAGTGTGGGGATGACGACTATCTCGTCATTCCCGGCAGCTTTGAATCCTTCCTTGGCACAGGAGGCGCAAAGGAGAAGTGAAGCTGCCGCAAATATGCTGTATATGAATCTTTTCATCACTCAGTTACCGTTATGTCAATGTATGATCCGGAGTTGGTCACCTGGTCATTGACGAAAAGTCTGCCCGCGCCGGCGCTCTTGCCGGTGATGGTGACATAATATTCTTCGGAGGAGACAGCCTTGCGGGTGGCGGAGAATTTGTCCACGCCGGAGATGACACTGGTGCTTATCTTGTCCCAGTCGGAGACTCCGAAAATCCGGATATCGGAAGATGCGCCCTTCTTCACCGAAACGGAGGTTGAGGAAAGGGTTATCTGACCTATCTTTATGACGCCCTGATTGTCCCACGGAGCGAGATTGTAGCTCTGAGACTGACCCATTGGTACAACCGGATTGAGTACGAACGGATTCAGGGTAAGGATATAGTTCTTTGCCAGGACTGATGCCGCCCCGCTTTTTTTAACCTCGAAAGTGCCTGAGAAGGGAACATCTGCACCGGGAGTCACCGTCACGGTCATAGTTTCCGATGCACCTTCGATGCCAGGAACTGCCAGATAGAAACATTTGGCGGTGGTGCGCAATGCTCCGGCCGCCTCACATCCGGTCAAAGTCATCTTCGTGCTGCCATTACCGGCGCTTACACCGGAAGAGGTGAATTCAAACTTTCCGTTAAGATGCGTCGATGCGGCTGAAAGGGTGATTGCACTCACTTTCAGCGGAGATGCCGGTGTGCTGGCATACCGGATTGGAACAGCCAGTACGGCGAAGCAGTTTGTGAATTCGATATCCCCGCCCGCACTCTTGCCGAAGCAGGTCATAGGCGCGGCGCCCTTCGGGAAACTTCCATCCACGAATATCGTGGAGTCATTGAAGTTCGCGACGAATTTGGTTTTTGTGGAAACGGTGGTGTCAAGGCTCTCATCAGGATAGAAAGCCGAAGCAAAGTCCTCTTTCTTGAAATCACCTTTCACGTAGATCATCTGGAATATATCGCCGTCCGGCTTGCTGGTCTTGAACTTGTAAACGGCTGTATTCCCGTTGACGTCGAAGACCCTGATACGGTCACCTGAAGCGAACCGTGTCTTTGTGCCGTCAACAAGGATGCTCCTTGTGCCGGACTCGGAATGCCTTACCTTCACCAGAAGGTCATCCGAATCATGGACTGACCCGGGATTTGCACTTTTTGTGCAGGCTGAAAGGCACAGGAGTGCCAACGCCAATATCTTTAATCTGTCCATTGTCCTGTCGAGTTCTGATATTCGTTTATTTTGACTACAAGTTCATCCTGCGCTTCGTGATAGCTGATGGTATATTGATACTTGTAACCCGGTTTCCACGTGTAACCCGTAAGATAGATTTCCTTCGTCGCGCTTCCTCCGTTTCCAGATACCGTAGCTTTCAGCACAGCGGGGCTGTTGAGCTGCTGAGGGATAAGGAAAAGCCAGTGGTCAGAACCGAAGCAGTCCGCATTGCAGGTGAAGCCTGTCGCCCCGTCAGGAGTATCCTCTGATGTCCAGGCT
>JAKSKQ010000101.1 GCA_024401675.1 Bacteroidales bacterium
GGTGGAAAGTACAAAATCATTGCTGTAGCAAAGGATTCGGATACGCTGGAGAAAATCGTTGTGTATCAGGCTATGTATGGCGATGGACAGGTGTGGACCAGGCCGTATGACGAGTTCTTCGGGACGGTGGTTCGCGACGGGAAGGAGTTTCCGCGCTTTGTGGAGATTTCTGAAGATTCCATCTGAAGATATTGAATATTTGTCGGTATGGTTCGAAATTTCAGGTTTTTGCTCTTTCTGCTCGTTGCTGTCCTGTTGGCGGCGTGCACACCGGAACGTCTTCAGCGGGATGAGATGCTGGATGGCACTTATGAAGGTCTTGGAGAGGGACGCGGGGGCATTATCAAACTCTCTGTCGATGTAATTGAGCATAGAATAGCGGCCGTCCGGGTGCTGGCGCAGTCTGAGTCCGTATTTGCACAGCCTTATATCGACGATATGATAAGCCGTGTTATTGAGGCACAGAGTGCGGAGGTCGATGCAATCAGCGGAGCCACTCAGACATCCAACGGAGTGAAATCCGCGATGAAGATGGCTATCGACAAGGCTTATGGCAGGTCGATTGCCAATGAATTGTTTGCCGAGACGCAGACTGATGTCGTGGTGATAGGTGCCGGCGGAGCCGGGTTGTCTGCCGCCATTGAAGCCGCAACTCAAGGGGCCGGTGTGATTGTTTTGGAAAAAAGGGATTTCATCGGAGGCAATACGAACAGTTCGACGGGCGGAATCAATGGCGCCGAAACGTCTTTCCAGAAAGCTCTTGGCATAGAAGACAGCAAGGCTCTGTTTTTCGACGACATAATGAAAGGCGGCCATTATCTAAATGATTCTTCGCTGGTGCAGACTCTTGTCGATAATGCTCCATCTACATTGGACTGGATTGCGCGGATGGGTGCCGACTTGAGCGATGTGGGGCTGATGGGAGGGAGTTCCGTGAAGAGGACTCATCGCCCGAAGGGAGGGCTGGCCATCGGCCCGCATCTTGTCAAGGTTCTCTGCGGCGAGGCGGTAGGAAAGGGGGTGGAAATACGTACTGGCAATGCTGTTCTGGATGTTTTGATGTCCGCTGACGGCAAGGCGTGCGGGGTCAGGGTCGGCCAGAGCGGAGGGCCCGACTACACCAGCTGGGCCAAGGCTGTGATTATCGCAACCGGCGGTTTCGGCGCGAATCTCAGCATGGTGTCAAGTTATTGCCCGCAACTTTCGGGCTTCTCGACAGTCAACCACAAAGGAGCGACGGGGGATGCTTTTCCCTGGGTGGAAAAATTCGGGGCTGAACTATACCAGATGGATAAGATACAGACGCATCCTACCGTGGATGTGCGCAATTCTCTGATGATTACCGAGGCAGTCCGCGGAAACGGGGCGATACTCCTGAACCGCGAAGGGAACCGCTTTGTGAATGAGATGGATACTAGAGATGTGGTGTCTGAGGCTATTCTCGGTCAGACAAAGGGGACGGCCTTTCTCTTTTTCGACCAGGCGGTGCGCGAATCTCTTTCCGCAATTGACAATTATGACAAGTTGGGGCTGCTTGTTCAGTCTCCGGATCTTGCTTCGATAGCCTTGAAGACCGGTATGGACGAGGCTGCTCTGAGCCGGAGTATACAGCGTTACAACGGATTTCAATCTTGCGGGGAGGATGCGGATTTCCACAGGTCGTCAGTCCAGATGCCGGTGCCTCTGGCCAAGGCTCCGTATTATGCTGTTGAGGTGAAGCCGGCCATTCATCACACGATGGGCGGAATCCATATCGATTCGAGGGCCCGTGTGCTTGACAAGCAAGGGCGGCCGGTCGAAGGGCTGTACGCCTGCGGCGAAGTTACCGGAGGGGTACACGGAGGCAACCGCCTTGGCGGAAACGGAGTGGCTGACATCGTGGTGTTCGGACGGATTGCAGGCCGCGAGGCCTCGGTTTGCGCAAAACGCGAGTGACTCGCGTAATGCGCAAGTTTTAAACAAGCATTGAAATGAAGCTGAGTAATTTTATGAAGTATGCGGGGCCGACCATCACGAGGCGGGCGGCTGCGTATCTGGAGGAGGGACGTGTGAAGCGGGTGGAGAATGCGACGGATGCAAAGGCGGGAAAGTACGTGTATCGTGTCTGTGGGACAGAAGAGTATTCTGTTGAAATCAATCTCGAAGCAGACGATATAGTTGACACTTTTTGCGATTGCCCGTATAATGGTATGTGCAAGCACATTACGGCTGCTTTGATGGATATACGGAATGAAGCCAAACCATCGGCCGGTGCTATGCCCGCAACCGACAATCCCGCTTCCGAAGATTCCCTGCAGTTCACCCTGTGCTTCCTTGCTTTTTCCGGTTCCGGATCCTATCCGGCGGCACTTTTGAAACACTGCCCGCCTTCTATAGGCTCGCTGAACCTGACTCCGAAATCCTTCGAGGGGAACAAGAAGATACTGGGAAAGCGCGGGCTTCTAGGGGCCGAATCCTATATGGGAACCATCGGACCGGACAAGGTGATTCCCGTTCTTCTGACGCTGGTGCGCGACCATAAGGACTGGCTGCAATACTTCGAGAAGGCCCTCCGGCAGCCGGATTATCTTCTTTACTTGACCGATGTTGCGAAAGTCATCGCGGGGGAGACTGGCGTGATGGTGCATCATTTCCATTCTCCGTCCTACCGTTATTATGAGGATCCGTCAACATATGTCAAAATCGCCATTATCAATGTAATGGATTCCATGACTCAGGAGCAGATGACCTCTGCATTGGATGACGTGATGCTCTGCGAGCTTGCCGCCATTTATATTGATAGCGCCCTTGAATCGGATAATATCCGCGCTTTGGAAAAGGCCGGACTTCTTCTGTCTCTCGTGCGGCATTCCTCTGCAACCAGCGCGTCTCTTCACAGCCGCTACCGTCTTGCGGTATTCTATGCCAGGGCGGAAGAACTGCCCTCGCGCCCGAGTGCCGCCAATCATCATTATACATATTATATTGATGCCGCCAAGGCGCTGCTTAAAAATGACGATGCCGCAACCGCCATCCGGCTCTATCAGGAAGGATTAAAGATTCAGAACAAGAAGTCTACGGCAAAGAATATCCCGGACGACAGCATATCCTTCTTTTTCTATGTCATCGCCCTTTCCATCCGCAGGAGTCCGAAGGATGTCGCCACACTGACGGCCATACTCAAGAAGCGTAATGACAGGCAGTTCTACGAGTACAGCTGGGTGTTTCCGCTGGTGGAGTTCTCAGTTTCTGTCGATCAGAGCAAGGATACCTGGTT
>JAKSKQ010000102.1 GCA_024401675.1 Bacteroidales bacterium
CCGCCGAGAATGCCATGCGCTATCTCCATGTGATGCTCGGCTGCCCCGACGGGGTGGAGCGTTTCAGCGCCACTGTTCCCGGACTTGTCGAGACCAGCAACAATATGGCAATAGTCAAGATTGAAAAAGGAGAATTCACCGTGTCGGGCCTCATGAGGAGTTCTGTCGATACTGCAAAGTACGCCCTTGCCGACAAACTTGTCAGTGTGTTCGCTCTTGCCGGAATTCCTGTGGAACTCACCGGCGGCTACAGCGGTTGGATGCCCAACCCCACTTCAGGTATTCTGGCAACCATGAAGGAGGTATATAAAAAGATGTATGGAGAGGAGCCGAAGGTTGTGGCCGACCACGCCGGTCTCGAGTGCGGAATTCTCGGAGGCACTTATCCGAAACTGGATATGGTGTCCTGCGGACCTACTCTCAGGAGTCCTCATTCACCTCAGGAAAGAGCCCATATCCCTTCAGTCGGAAGGACTTGGGAGTATCTCAAGGCTGTGCTTGAGGCTATCGGGGAAAAATAAAACTGAAATTGAAAATCTGTTCACCCGTGAGAACGCCTTTGAATCCAAGGGCGTTCTCTTTTTTTGCGCCCTCAAGCGGCACTGGCTCACATAATTCGACGCAGACCAGATCGCCTATGTGCACGGTAAGTCGCGCCGTCACATCGACTACGGCTTTCTCCAGCATCCGTTTCCACTCGGAGCAGGGGAGAGAGCAGACTGTTTCTCCTCCCACCTCGAGGATGTAGTCCATCTGCCGGTCGTCCAGTTCCTGAAGAGGTCTCAGATTCACCGGGAGTATGCTCATGTGGTCCATGCAGGTTGAGGTAGCCAGGTCTCCCGCCTCATAGGCGGAAGCCTCATAGAGAAGAGCGCCGGGACTGTAGGATTCCAGATAGCGTCCGACGAATTTTTCTCCGATGCATTTTCCGGCCCGGCCGATTTTTACAAAGACCACCGGGACCCAGTACAGGGCCGTCACGGAATCGGGAAGGTAGATGTCCTTGTCCTCTTTGTCGCGCGAAGCATCCGGGCGGCAGTAGATGCGCCCGTTGTATGTTTTGACAGGAATGTTCATTAAAAGAGTTTCCCGCTGCCCCATTTGTCGGCGAGCTCGCCCATTCCACGCTGCAAGTCCTCCTTGCCGAGGGGCTTGTTCTTCTCCTGCTCGATTTCCTGTGCGATGACAGCGAACTGACGCTTGGTGTCCAGGGTGAAGTCGGCGTTCTGAATCCAGTCGAAATAGCCCCGGTCGATTCTGTAAACTTCGCGGCAGGTCTTGCCCTTGTGCTTTCCGAAATTCACTGTCGGCTGCTTGTCGGGCCCATACACGAGCCTTCCGGCGAAATCGATGGTTTTCTGGACTTCAGTGTAGGCGGCGAGCCAGTCCACATCGTTCTTGATCTGGTCTTCCGGATATTTTTCCAACTGGCCGCAGAGCACCTTGTAGGTCGCTATTGTGTCGGCCTCGGCAGTGTGGGCGTTCTCGAAGTCATCACCGCCGCAATAGAAGCGGTATGCGGCCTTGAGATTGCGCGGCTCCATCTTATGGAATATAGTCTGGACATCCACCATCTTCTTGGAGTGGAGGTCGAGATTGACCACGCTTGGCGGAAGGCCGCGGACATATTTGCGGACCCTCTCGAACTCTTCGCAGAGCATGGGAAGGTCGAATTTCGCGCTGTTGTATCCGGCAAGGTCGGAATCTTCAAGCCATGAGGCGATTTCAGGAGCCAGCTCGTAGAACTTCTTCTCGCCGGCGAGGTCCTCGTCTTTGATTCCGTTCACTTCAGAGGCGCTCGGGTTCATGGGGAACTGGCATCCCTTGATGTAGTCCCAGGGGCACATGCGCCAGGTCTTGACGCGCTGCTCGCCATCGGGCATTATCTTCACGAAGCTGAGCTCCGCAATGCAGTCATAAGGAATATTGAGACCGGTGCTTTCGATGTCGAAAAAGAGCAACGGTCTCTTCAGGTTGAGTGTCATAGGCTTTTAAGCGAAAGTGTTGGGCATTATGATGCCGCAGAGTTTGTCGCTCTGGCTGTCATCGGCTTCGGGAAGGATGAGGGCGGCCTTGCGGGGGTCGGAGAACTTCATCACAACTTCGTTGCAACTCATATTGCTCAGGATTTCAGCGAGGAATGTGCTCTTGAATCCGATCATCAGTTCATCGCCGTCATACTGGCATGCGACTTTCTCGTATGCAGCCACAGACATGCCTGTGTCCTGGGCTGTGATTTCCATAAGGCCGGCCTTGAGGGCGAACTTGAGGAGATATGTGCTCTTGTTGGAACATACTGCGACACGCTTGACTGCATTGAGGAAGAGAGTCCTGTCAACCTTGAGGATGTTGCTGTTGTTCTTGGGGATGACTTCCCTGTAGCGGGGGAACTTGCCGTCTATGAGCCGGCAGATGACCACTGTGTTCCCGAAGGAGAACATGGCGCTCTTATCATCGAAATTGACTGTCACGCTTTCTATCTCCTTGTCGAGCACGCCGCGCAGGATGGCTGCCGGCTTCTTGTGAAGGATGAAACTTGTGGGGGTCCCGCTTACTACTTCCCTGGTGGTGTAGCAGATGAGCTTGTGAGCGTCGGAGGCAACCAGTGTGGTGCTGTCTTCGCAGAAATCGAAGAGGATGCCGTTCATTACCGGACGCATCTCATCGTCGGCTGTAGCATAAATGGTGCTGGAAATGCCCTCGACCAGATCGGCGGCGGGGAAAGTCACTGAATTGGGAGCGCCTGTAAGTGACTTGATTTCAGGATAGTCGGTTCCGGGAGCAAAGCTCATGATAGAGTTGCCTGTGCTCCATCCGAACTCGATGGTACTGTCGCTCAGCGATTTGATGCGCAGGGGCTGGTCGGGAATCTCCTTGAGGAGCTCGATAAGGTGCTTTGCATCCACCGCGATTGAAAAATCGCCGTCAGGAGCATCGATGCGGATGGAAGTGCGCATTGTGAGCTCCTGGTCGGAGGCTGTGATTGTGAGAGTGTCTCCTTTCAGTTCGAGGAGAAATTTCTCGAGAATAGGGTTGGTGGTTTTCGCCGGTATGGCCTTTGCGATAACTGTCGCGCCCTTTAAAAGTTCAGAACTTGATACTTTGAATTCCGTATTGTTGTATTTTATATTACATCTATGCAAAT
>JAKSKQ010000103.1 GCA_024401675.1 Bacteroidales bacterium
GCCTACTAATGATGCACATTCAACAATGATTATGAAAATGAGAAATACATATACGATTATTTTTGCCGCAGCGCTCTCCCTTCTCTGCGCATCCTGCGCAAAGGAGGAGTTCACCGTGCGCCCCGCCGTGACTTCAGAGCTGGACAATATGGGAGTCAGTTCCCAGGTGCAGGCACTGGTCAAGGACGCCAACCAGGTGGTCATCAATCTCACGGCCCCGGCTCCTGCCGGACTCACCAAGGCTGCGAGCAGTGACGGGCAGGCTGCACTTGACGCCGAAGTCGAGTTCGTATCATACAAGGCGGGAAGCAATCCTTCGATGAGTTCCCCCCTCGAAGAAGCGATGAACGGTACAAAGGCGGTCTTCGACCCCATCACCACGACTTCCTTCAACGCCAACTTCCTCCGCATAGACCAGAAGGTGGGAGAGGCCGGTCTCGCTCTCGACGAGTGGCCGGCGTGGAACAGTGCCAAGGTCATCGAGGCAACCACCCTTTCCAATCCGGACAATGTCGAGAATATCCATTACCGCGGAATCGCCTTCGCCCCCAACCAGGCCTATAATATCCGTGTGTTCGGCAACGAGCCCCAGCGCGACACCATATTCTATCACAGCCGTATGGTGGGCTTCCATCCTATGGTCTGCCAGGTGCCCCGCAGCGGAGACCTTGTGTCCACCATTTATTTCAACAACCCTCTTTATGCCGCGAATCTCGCCACTGTAGGCGGCGGCTACGGAGTGGTGTTCAAGAATGCCCTCAACGGCAGCACTGACCTTATGATGTCCAATTGCGGTGAGGCGCAGCGCTGGCACAGGAAGTACTATGGAGGAAAGAATATCCACTACAAAGCCACTTTCAAGAGCGATGAAGTGATTGACTACTCCTACAACATGCCTTTCGGTCACAATGACGAGCCCGAGTATTCCAACCCCTTCTTCTTCAAGCACTACCTCAGTGCAGTGAGAATCTGGGCCATGGTGGATCAGTCCGGTGACGGAGAGCAGAGGGCCGTGAACCTTCAGTCCTGGGGACAGATACAGAACATATCCATACTCGAGCAGCCCTCCACGGTCACCGTCTCCATCCCGAATGAGCCGACTTCGGCCATAGTTATGGAGCCCGACGGGTCCGGTCGCATACGTCACGAGTCCGACGGCTCGGTTATGGTCAACAAGAGCAATCTCATTTTCGGCGCCACGTCCAACTGGACCGACTTCGCCAATATGCCCATCTGCGGTGAGAAATTCTACGGCGAAACTGATGTGAATCATCCCGATGCCGAGGAAACCACAGTTTATCCCGTCGATATGACAAAATATGCCAATTCGGCGACGATGGATATGACATATCTTGGTTATTTCCTTATCAAGCCATGCGGCAGTGATGATGAGATAATTCTTGCCATCAAGACTGCCGGAGGTATCTACCGCGCCAAGATTCCCGCACTTTACACTCATGAAGACGGCTCGACCGAGACCATATTCCAGGAAGGCAATGTCTATGATGTGGTGCTCAACCTGCGTACGGCCGGAACCTTCACGGAGTTCATCGAGAACGAGGACGAGTCGGAATATGAGAACCTCTCCCCCTACGACAACCTCAACAACACATACAAATGTGCCAATTCCTACATCATAGACTATTCGGATGTACTCGCAAAACAAGTTAACGGGAAGGCAGGCTACTGTTTCATCGCAAGTATGATGGGTAACGGCCCCGCCGGTGTCTTCGCCGACGGCAACACCACTTTCCCCACCACAGATGCCTCCATCAAGGGAATGACCACTGCAAAACTGCTATGGTCTTCAGCTCCGGACCTTATCTCCAACGTCCAGCTCCAGCACAGTTATATCCGTTTCTATGTCGATCACCCCCAGATAGGAAATGCCATCATAGCCGTACTTGATTCCAATGGCGAGATTCTCTGGAGCTGGCATATCTGGATTACCGATGTGCCCGATGATGTCGTATTGGGAGGAGCCAAGTATATGGACCGTAATCTCGGTGCCACTTTCAACCCCAAGAACAATGCAATCCCCGCCAACGACAAAGAGCTTTGCAACTCCTACGGACTGTATTACCAGTGGGGCCGAAAGGACCCGCTTCCGGCGCCGATAACAAACAACATATCAGCCACCGACGACAATTCCGGCTCATCACTGATTACACCCATCTACGATGCAACAGGAAAGGAAATCCTCGAACTTACGTCATACGACAGGGAAGGCTCCATCGAAAACAGCATCAAGAACCCTGACAAGATGCTTTTCGCCACCAACTCCGCCTACTATGACAATGACTGGATTGCTGTTCCGAACAACATCCTCTGGGGCAAGGAAGTGGACGGCAAGCCTGCCAAGAGCATCTACGACCCCTGTCCTTTCGGATACAGGGTTCCGGCAGATGAAGTTCAGCGTCTGTTCTCCGTGGCGTATATTGTTAAAGAAATATCCGCAGCCGGGAAGGCATACGGTTTGTGTATCAATAATTCACTGTATCTTCCATATGCCGGATTTGCCGGTGATGAAAGAAGCGCTTCCGGTCACAATGCCACTTACAGGTATGTGGGCAGAAAAGGAGACTATCAGAGCAGTCTGATATGCCCTTCATCCGACGCCACCGCTTACTCTTGGTACACCAACCACCGTCTGCGCACCTATTTGTCCGCAACGACTTCCTGGACCGAAACCGGAATCGATGACGGCCCAGTCACCTTCAGTGCGCCGAATCACTATGTCGTAACCGGTACCGGCAGCAATCGGGACTACACAAACCGCAGCACAGCGGCATCAGTCCGCTGCGTGCGTGACGAGTCCTATAAAAGGGCCGGAGAGACTTCTCTCTCTATAAACGAGAGATTCCTGGAGAACAATCTGGATATCGAACTTTCTTTCAGGGCAGAAATCAATGAGGGAACATTCAGCGAGTGCTGCCTTGTGTTGACGCCGGATTCCGGAGAGCAGAGAGTAATCAATCTGATGCCCGCAGAGCCTTCGGGAGTCACAAGGACCACCTGGGATGCAACTCACCGTATCGGCACTTATACCTTCAATACGGGCACTCTCGGAAGTATCAGCAAATATGATTTCTCGATTGTGATGAGGGATGATGCGGGCAAC
>JAKSKQ010000104.1 GCA_024401675.1 Bacteroidales bacterium
CCTTTCGCTGATATAACAGTTTCCATTGCGTGTTTTCCAAGGTGGAACCCCAAAACCGGAATCCGTACCGGGGACAAAGATAGTAAACAGTTTTGGCAAGTCGAAAATTCATTATAACTTTGCAACCGGTTTCCGGGATTCCCTGCGGATCTCTACCGGCCCGGATGCCTTCGATGCCCAGGTGGCGGAATCGGTAGACGCGCTGGTCTCAAACACCAGTGCCGCAAGGCATGCCGGTTCGATCCCGGCCCTGGGTACGAAAAGAAGTCGGCCAAAATCACTTTTTGGCCGGCTTCTTCACTTTCTCTCAACAGCCTATCGAAAAAAATCGGGAAATGTGCGCGGACTCGCTTTTTTGGGGAGTCCGCGCACATTTCCGGAAAACCAGGCCGTCAGAGTATTCTGACAGTGCCGTCTTCAGTGACTTCGATAGTGTCGCCGGTCTTGACCGTGGCGAGGAACTCGTCACCGAGCTGGTCGATGGCTATGAGGTCGCTGTGTTCCCAGACAACCGACAGTATCACACCTGCGCCGGCCAGCGAGTCGATATGCTCGGAGAAGAGCAGGCAGGCGGGATTGATGCCCATCGAACAGATGACCTGAAGCACCATGCCTCCTGTGGTGGAGCCGATGGTCTGGGGCAGGCACAGAGCCTTCCCTGTGATGTTCTTCTGAAATATGTCCGGGTTGTTCTGGTCGGCAACCACGACTTTGCTTGCATGGGTGAGTGCGGCGCTCTGGAAAGTGGCCAGAGTGTTGACACCGCCGTGGGATACGACAGCCTCTCCCTTGAAATGACCGCCGTTGAGTACACGTCCTTTGAATTCTTTCATAACTTAGTCCTCCTTTCCGGTTATGATGTCGAGAAGCTCGTCATCCTTGTAATACCTTGCGATAGAATATGTGCGGAACTTGTTGGAGCATGTCATCACACGCTTCTTCTTTGTCAGCGGATTGGACATGAACATAAGCGGGCAGATAGTTGTGATGCGCGCTCCGGTCTTCATAAGAGCCTCGTACTTCGGAGTCTTTGCAAAAGCCTCCCTTACCGGGGGAGCCGTGCAGATGACCGTCTGGCAGGCAACCTTTTTGCGTCCCTTGGCCTTGAGAGTGCCGATAATCCTGTCGGACCACTCTTCGAGTTGCACCCTTGAAAGATGAGGACAGCCGATGAATGCCAGAGTCCCTTCCTTTTCGGGCTCTTTCCACATCACCGGATATGACTTGTAAATCCTTTCGAGTTCGGCGTCATCGACAACATATTCATTATAGCCTTCCGCGAGCAGACTTTCGCCCATCTCGACAGCCTCGGGAGTGACATTCTCGACATGATACAGGCCGACAGCGCCGTTGGAAGCGGTTGCCGCGCCGAAATCTTTCAGATAAGCCTTGCACTCGTCATTGAGGTCGGTACCTATCCACTTGTCGAGTCCGACAATGTAGGGCACATCCTCCATCACCTTGATTCCGATGGCGGAGCCGAGAATCTGGGGAAGAGGCTTCTTTGTGGTATTTACCGTGACTTTCCATTTCGCTTTGCGGCCCTCGTCGGTGAGAAGCCCGAACTTCGGAACATAACCGATAATCGAACCGAAAATGTCAATCATTCCGGAATTGCGGTTGCAACGGGCGCCGAGAACCGAATTGGCGTAGTTGACGGCACTTGACTCGGCCCAGGAAATCACATCCCCCTTTCCGGGAATGTTGCCCATCTCGTCGAAGTAGCAGGCGCAGCTGGCGGCGTCGCGGCCTGCGAGCCCGAGTTTGGTGAGTTGCTCCTCATAGCGGGCCTGCGTTCCGTAGAGAACGGTGGAATAAATGAATTTGTCAAGCAGACTGCAGCCCACATTCTTGAAATCCACGGGAGCGGGGTCCATGGTGAATCCGTCTTCGACCTTGAGTCCGGCTCCAATCAGTTCGTCCATTATGCGATAGACCGGCTTGAGCAGCGACAGTCCGAACGATGTGACCAGGTGGCCTTTCCCGTGAGTGACCTTGACCAGTTCGCTCGCCTCGAACATATCGCCGTAGCGGACGATGGTCTCCATCACCTTTGCTTTCACCTCACCGTCGCGGCCTTCGAGGATGGCTTTCTGCTCCGGGGTGAGTTTCATTTTGTATTGATATGCCATAATCGTGTTCTCCTATATTTTCATTGCCACATCCCATGCACGCCAGATTGCGGTGCGAAGGTTTCCTATATGGTCGCAGTCGCCGACCAACTTCACCCTGCATCCGGCCTCGAACAGAGGCTGAGGCTTGTAACCCATTGACGTGATGACGCTGTCACCCTCGATTTCGAAGGTCTTGCCGGAAGCGTCGGTGACAATCACACCCTTTTCAGTAATTTCCTTCAGACGTGTCTCAAGATGCACCTCGACCTTGTTGAGTTCGAAGAAATCGCGGAGATACGAACTGTTGGCCAGGCATACGCCTTTCACGGCGATAAGGTCGTTCTTCATCTCCACAATCACAGGTGTCTTGCCGTGGCGATAGAGGTCATAGGCAATCTCACAGCCTGAAAGCCCGCCGCCGATGATGATGACCTTCTGTCCGACGGAAGCGCCGCCGAGGTAGTCGCAAGCCTCGATGGAGTGCTCCATACCCTTGATGGGCGGGCGGTTGGCGCGGGCGCCGGTAGCAACCACAATCTTGTCATATCCGGCAAGTTCGCCAATGGACTTGACAGTGGTTCCGAATTTGATTTCAACCTTCAGGTCGGCCATTTCCTTGGCGTACCATTGCAGGAGCTGTTTGTCCTTCTCCTTGAAATCCGGAGCCGCAGCATAGTTGAACACGCCGCCTATCCTGTCTGACTTCTCGAAAATCACAGGCTTATGGCCTCTGAGAGAGAGCACCCTGGCTGTTTCCAGACCGCCGATTCCGGCTCCTATGACAGCAACCTTCCTGGGGCGTCTGGTGGGAACTATCTTGTACTTGGTGGATTGCATCGTGCGGGGGTTGATGGCGCAGCGGGCCATTCCCATATTGTCGGAAAGGCTCTGGTCATTGCCGACACCCTTGTATGACGCCATGTTGAAGCAGGCGTTGTGACAGCAGATGCAGGGACGGATGG
>JAKSKQ010000105.1 GCA_024401675.1 Bacteroidales bacterium
TGTCGCGGACAATTCCTCTCAAACGCTGATGGGTATAGCCGGGATTGTAGTGCCCCACGTCCAGATGGCAGTTGATGCACTGCAGGTCCAGTTCCTCGGCGTGCTCATCATAGTAGAGGTGCGCGGAAATGCCGTCATCGCTGATTCCTTCCGGATAAAGGTCGTGATGGCACTTCAGGCAGGACTCGTTGTAAACTATTCCGGTCGCATATTCCAGTTCCTTTCTGGATTCCCAGTCAATCTTCTCCACATCCTTGAAAACATAGGACATCAGGTCTTTCATACCGATGCCGGCCTTGGCCGCCATATGGTGGAAATAATTCTCCTTCGGAGGAAGGTGACACTCCGCGCAGTCAGCCATCGTGCCGGAGGGGTTCAGGAAATGGGAACTCTGTTTCCAACTTTTGTCGGCGTCCGGGTGGACGTGACAGGATGCGCAATAGTCGTTGGTTGATGTTCTGCCGGCCGCGTAGTCGATGCCAAGCATCAGCGCCACGCCGGCGAAGCCACAGGATAAGGCTATGATAAGTTTATGCTTTGTCTCACTCGTCATATCCCTACAAATTTAGGAAAAAATCTTTTCTGACACAAAGAATTCTTCCTAAACTTTATGGCGGATGTCTATTACTTGAGTCGGACTTCGCTTCGCTCACCCTCCCACTGCGCTTCGCTTGCGGGCCCCTCCCGCTATTAAGCGCGGGTGCTTAGGTCCTTTCAAGTAACAGACAATCCGCCTATGAGTCGATTATTGCTCGAGTTTCAGCTCGCCGCCCTCGTAGGTGGCGGTGACGGCGGAATCCTTCGATATCGTCCCGTCGAGCAGGCCGCGCGCAAGGACATCCACCAGCTCCCGCTGGAGGACACGCTTCACGGGACGCGCGCCATACGCCGGGTCATATCCCTTGTCACTCAGATAGTCGATGAACTCTTCGCTGAACCCGAGGGTAATTCCCATCGCCGCCATCTTCTCCTTCAACTGCCCCGTCTGCAGAAGCAGAATCTTTCGGATATCTTCGGGAGTCAGTTCGTGGAATGTGATTATCTCATCGATACGGTTGAGAAACTCCGGACGGAAATGGTCCTTCACCAGGTCCGGCCTCAGATTGGAGGTCATTATCAGAATCGTGTTCTTGAAATCGACAGTCCGCCCCTTGTTGTCGGTAAGACGGCCGTCGTCAAGCACCTGCAGCAGAGTGTTGAACACATCGGGGTGAGCCTTTTCTATCTCATCCAGCAATATCACCGAATAGGGTTTGCGGCGCACAGCCTCAGTCAACTGTCCGCCCTCATCGTAACCCACGTATCCCGGAGGCGCTCCGACAAGACGGCTGACCGTATGCCTCTCCTGATACTCGCTCATATCGATGCGGGTAATCATATTTTCATCGTTGAAAAGATACTCCGCGAGTGTCTTCGCAAGTTCCGTCTTTCCGACACCGGTTGTCCCGAGGAACATGAAGCTTCCTATCGGCCTCTTCTCATTCTGAAGCCCGGCGCGGGAACGGCGGACCGCATTGGAGACTGCGGAAATCGCCTCCTCCTGCCCAATGACCCTCCTGTGAAGGACATCCTCGATATGGAGCAGCTTCTCGCGCTCGCTCTCCAGCATTCTGTTCACCGGAATGCCCGTCCACCTGGCCACAACCTCCGCAATATCCTCATCGGTAACCGCCTCGTTCATAATGGGGTTCGGATTACCGGCCTTCTCGGCTTCGAGCCTTTCTATCTCCGCCTTGGCCTGGGCAATCCGTCCGTAGCGCAGTTCGGCAACCCGGCCGTAATCGCCTTTTCTCTCGGCCTCATCAGCCTCGTGGCGATAGTCTTCGATAGCCTGACGGTTTTCCTGTATTGCCTTCAGAAGTCCCTTCTCGTAATCCCACTGCCTGCCAAGTTCGGACCGGCGCTTCCTGTCTTCCGCTATCTCCTTTTCTATATTGGAGAGCTTGGGACTCTCCCCTTCCCTCCTGATAGCCTCCTTCTCAATCTCCAGCTGTTTGATACGCCTGTCGATTTCGTCGATGCACTCGGGAACGGAATTCATTTCCAGACGGAGTTTGGAAGCCGCCTCGTCAATAAGGTCTATGGCCTTGTCCGGCAGGAATCGGTTGGTGATGTAGCGGTGCGAGAGCTCGACCGCGGCAATGATGGCATCATCCTCGATGCGGACCTTGTGGTGATTCTCGTACTTCTCCTTCAGCCCTCGGAGGATGGAGATGGACTGAGCCGTGTTAGGCTCTTCCACCATCACCATCTGGAATCGGCGCTCCAGCGCCTTGTCGGTCTCGAAATATTTCTGATATTCATCAAGGGTAGTGGAGCCGATTGCCCTGAGTTCACCTCGGGCAAGAGCGGGTTTGAGAATATTCGCGGCATCCATCGCACCTGACGTACGACCCGCTCCCACAAGCGTATGAATCTCATCTATGAAGAGTATGATTTCCCCCTCGCTTTCAGTGACGGCCTTGACCACACCCTTGAGACGTTCCTCAAATTCTCCCTGATACTTGGCACCGGCAATCAGCGCACCCATATCGAGAGAGTAGACCTCTTTCCTCTTGAGGTTCTCCGGCACGTCACCGTTGATGATTCTCTGTGCGATTCCTTCAGAAATGGCGGTCTTGCCCACGCCCGGCTCACCGACCAGTATCGGGTTGTTCTTGGTCCGGCGGCTCAGAATCTGGAGCACCCGCCTTACCTCTTCGTCACGTCCGATGACGGGATCGAGCTTGCCGCTCCGGGCCCGCTCGTTGAGGTTGATGGCATATTTGCCAAGCAGTTCGATATTTTCCTTATTCATAGTCGTTTCCAATTTGTGTTACGACCGGGATAAGGCAATATTCAAACCACTTGCCAAATCACTGCCATTTTGTCAGCCGGATATTCTATCAGAGTTTCACAGCCACGGGAATACCGGGTTTCGCCTTGAGGGTCTGGACCTTG
>JAKSKQ010000106.1 GCA_024401675.1 Bacteroidales bacterium
GCTCATAAGAAGCCATTTCAATAGAGTAATCGGTACGGACGCAGCCGGGGAAGAGGATGGTGATAGAGACTGACGATCCATCATTCCAAGCTCCGTCCGGATCATAGTAGATGGGCGCAAGCTGCACATCGGCGGGAGTGCCGTCTTCCTGATATGCGACAACTTTGTTGATGGCGAAGTTATCTTCGCTGCAAAGTGATGAGAAAGTCTTGGCGTGATAGAGAGTCACATTACCGTAACCGGGGTCGATGCCTGTAGAATAACTTGTCATATCCACGATGTCGTCTTTGGTAATCTTGACGCCTCCGATTGTCCCTCCCTTGGGAACAAGCTCGAACTTGAGGTATTTGTCCGCAGCGGAAGGATCGAATCCACATCCGTCAGCTATAAGAAGATCGGCATACTGGACGTAAGGGTCAACGAGACGGAACTGCTTCTTGTTACCGTCGTTCTGTTCGATTTTCACCTGAATAGGATCATAACCGAAGAAATCATCGTAGAACTCGCACTCACCTATTTCAACCCATTTCTCCCTTGTTATCACACAGGAGAAATAAGGGGAATTGGTGGAATATTTGGAGACATACTCATCACCTGAAATTTTCAGGTTGAGAGCATAAGGTACACCCACCTTGGCCTCGGGGAAATTGATCTCGATGTAAGTGGTGTCCTTGCCGTCCTCGAAGGAGATTTCGGAAACGGTGAAAATCTTCGCAGTATCGACAACCTCGCAGGGAACGGTCACGGCACCGGCTTTGACCTTGCGGACAACAGCCACCTCGAAAGTTGTAGGCTGGACGGGGTCGAAAGCGTGGGCACCGGACACTTCCTCCTGCTCGGGGAAGAAGACTCCGAGACAATTCTTGTCATCCGGAGTACCGGGGGTGTACTGCTGCTCCTTGACGCAAGAGAGCATCAGAAGAGGAAGTACTGCTAAAATGTATAATGTTTTTTTCATATTCATACTGGGAATTAGTCGGTTACACCGTCTTTAAGGTCCTTGAACTGACCGGTCACGGGAATTGTGCCGTCGGTATTGTCCACGATAGCGGCGTTGGTGTTGGTCTCGGAAGTCGTAAATCTGAGAAGCAGCCATCCGTCACCTGCGGGAATGTTGAAGCAGAATGCGGCGGGATAGACAGTATTCTTCTCATCATGGAAACGGACAACGGGTTTACCGAGCCTCATTATGTCGCTCATTGAGAAGCCTTCTCCCCAAAGCTCGACACGCCTCTGGAACCAGATTTCGTCAAGAAGTGTGCGGGTTGCCGGAGCAGAATAAGAAGGGTCACGGTAAGTCCTTATGAATGTTTCAAGCTCAGACTTGGCTTCACCCTCGTCGCTGTGGGCAAGGCACTCGAACTTGATAAGGTTCATTTCCTCGATTCTCATGAAAGGATAGTCGTCGTCATTGTTGGTGCCGCCGATTGTGTTGGAACCGAATTTCACATTGGCATAAGGATAGAACTTCATCTTCACATCCTTGATTTCAAATGTGGGGATGTCGTCTCCGGATGCGGAATTACCCTCGGAGTCGGTCCACACCAGGTCCTCAAGGAGGTCGGAGTGAAGGGACTCGCTGAGCCACCACTGCTTGCGGATATCAGTGCTTGAAATCTTGTCGTAGAGAATGTTGTTGATGGCAGGGATGCACTGGCAGGCTGCGGCATAACCGTCACCTGAAAATGCGCTCAGCCAGCTTGTCACAGTACAGTAAGGATCAGCCTGAGCCACAACAGTCTTCATATCATAACCCCAGATCCAGTTCTTTTCGTTGATATCATAGAAAAGAGGCTTGGTGTAGTCGCCGGGAGTAGTAGGTACAATACCCTGGGCGGTGCAGATGTCGATACATCCCTGGGCATCTGCGAGAGCCTTGTCGTAGTCCTCCATGTTGAGGTAGGCCCTTGCACGGAGACCGAGGGCGACAGCCTTGTTGATGCGGGACTTGTCGGTACGGTTCTCATCGAGATTGTCGCAGGCGTAGTTGAGGTCGGAGATGATCTGATCGTAAACAGCCTTCACGCTGGCGCGGGGATTGTTGGTGAAATCAGTGGTCTTCTCTGTGACGATGGGCACGCAGGGCTTTTCCTCATTGCCCACATATTTGAACTGGAAGTAAGGCGCCAGATTCAGATATGAGTAGGCACGGATGGCCCTGGCCTGGGCAATCTTATTGATTGCGGCAGGTTCCTTGGTGTCCTCCGGATATGAAGTGATGACTGAGTTGGCAGCTGCGATTTCGCTATAGACTGTAGCATAGCGGATGTAGGGATTCGCATAGTCGGCGTTTCGGGTGGAAAGTTCGCCGCAAGCAGAGAACCAGTTGTAACCGCTTTCCCCGATCCATGCATCAGGGCCTTCAAGGTCTTCGGAAAGCATAAGCATTATAAATGCGAAGTCATCCGCACGGTTAGTATAGAACTGATCCGGAGCTCCGAGCTGGGTGTACATTCCGTTGAACGTAGCCTCCGCTCTCGAGGGCGCGACTACATTGGCGGTCTTGACCTGAGCGGCGGAAAGAGTAGAGCCTTTGGGGGCCGTCTCATTGAATGAGGAACAAGCGATGAGAGAGACTCCCGCAGCAACCAGTGAAAGTATTTCAATTGATTTCATAATCGTCTGTGTTTTTCAGGTTAGAATGTGAGAGTGATGCCGCCGGTGATGGTTCTCATTGATGAGTAAGCATTGTTGTTGCGGCCTGAACCGTTGGTATAAGAACCTACACCTACACTGTAGCGGGGGTCGATACCCTTGCGTGCTGTGAGGACTGCGAGATTCTCACCCGTGAAGTAAATACGAAGCGAAGACATCTTGATGGCGGAGCATATCTTCTTGGGGAAGGTATAGCCGACTGTGACATTGTTCACACTGAGGAAGTTGC
>JAKSKQ010000107.1 GCA_024401675.1 Bacteroidales bacterium
ATCCCCGGCCCCGGTGTCTATGACTTCAGAGGCGACGGCGGATATAAGGTGGACATCTATACTGACACCCAGAATACCGGTACCAATATCAAGAGACATCTCAAAATCGGAACCGACATCACCCTTTCCGAGGGCAACAAGGGTCACATAATCGCTTTCCCGAAGAACAAGTTCATCTTCGGTGAGGAAATCGATTACCTCTGGCCTATCCCTGCAAGAGAAAGAGCCCTTGTCGGCCCCGCTCTCACACAGAATCCCGGTTGGGACGACGGTCTGAACTTCTAAGGCAAAACAAAAAGGACCCGCCAGCGCGGGTCCTTTTTTGTTTGCGCAAAACGCGAGTCACTCGCGTATTGCGCAAAGTTTATACTCTTGTGGCGGAGAAGTCTTTTTCAAGGATTCCCTGAACCTCGGCAATCTTTTCGGCGAGGAGGGTGGCTGATGAGGCTTCGCAGATGAATCTCAGAAGGGGCTCGGTGTTGGACGGGCGGATGTTGAACCACCATGCGGGGAATTCGGCGCGGTAGCCGTCGAAGTCCATCACTGCGGTGGGCGTTTCCTGTTTTTTGAAGTGAGCGAGAACTGCGTCCATCGCTTCCTGCTTCTTCTCAACCCGGAAATTGATTTCACCGGAGTTTTCGTATGCGACAAT
The DNA here is from genome assembly GCA_024401675.1 of Bacteroidales bacterium. GTDB lineage: Bacteria > Bacteroidota > Bacteroidia > Bacteroidales > UBA932 > Cryptobacteroides. Next base: position 653 of record JAKSKQ010000107.1, read on the forward strand.
TTCGCTCACGAGGGAACTGATGGTGCGGCCTTCCTTCTTGAGGGCGGCAGCGACACGGAGCACCAGCATTGCGGCCAGCATTCCGCTGTCGGAGTAGAAGAAATCGCGGAAATAGTAGTGCCCGGCAAGTTCGCCGCCGAAGATACCATCTATTTCGCGGAGCTTCGCGGCAGCAAAAGCCCTGCCCACCTTCCAGGTGGCCATACTTGCTCCCATAGGCTCGAGATGCTCTCCGACCGCTTTTGAGGAGCGGATGTCCTGGAGCACGATTCCCTTAAGACCTCTTTCCTTCAGGTAATAGTGCCCGAGCACGGCAATGATGAGATCCGGTGAGATGAAGTTTCCCTTTTCATCGATGAACATCACTCTGTCGGCATCGCCGTCCCAGATGACACCCATGTCGGCACCGATTTCCCGGACCAGGGAGCGGATCTGCTGTGTGTTTGCCGGGAGCAGGGGATTGGGCTCATGGGCGGGGAAGGTGCCGTCCAGACCTTCGTTGATATAGACTGGTGAATCTCCGAAAATGGTGCGGGCGAACAGGTTCGCCATACCGTTGGAGAGGTCCATAGCCAGACGGAGTCCGCTGTAGTCGCCCTTGAAGGAGAGCAGGAAATCGATATAGTCCTGCCTGATTTCCTTATCGAACACCTGTCCGGGCTTCCCTGCTACAGGTGTGGGCCTGCCTTCGTCAATCCACTGCTTTATCAACTTCAGGCCGGCATCGTAGCCGACTGCGGCCGCATCGGTAGTGGAAACTTTCATTCCGTTGCATTCCTTTGAGTTGTGGGATGCGGTAATCTGGATTGAGGCTTTGAAATTGTAATTGGCGGTGCCGAAATACACCATCGGAGTACTGCTGAGGCCGATATCATAGACATCCGCTCCGCTGTCGGTGATGCCGCGCAGCACTGCGTCATGGATTTCATCGGAAGACACACGGCAGTCGCGGCCGACAAGAACCTTGTCGGCTGAAAGAAGTTTCGGTACGAAGTATCCTACTTTGTAGGCGGTCTCTTTGTCGAAGTCCACTCCATAGACTCCGCGTATGTCGTATGCGTGAAATGCTCCCATGATTATTTTGATTTATATCTGGTTTGTATTTTGCCTTTCTGAATGTTGAAAAGTTTTTTAGATAGCATTTTCTTGCGTATGGGTGCAAGATGGTCAACAAACATCCTGCCGTCGAGATGGTCCAGTTCGTGCTGAATCATCCTGGCTCCGAACTTATCGAAAGTTTCGGTCTGCTTCTCGAAGTTCTCATCGTAGTATTCGACTGTGAGGGAGCAACTCCTTGTCACATCGGCATAGACTCCGGGGATGCTGAGACAACCTTCGCTGTAGATGCACGTATCCGTGCTCTCTTCTATGACCACAGGGTTTATCATTGTCCTGCGGAAGCCTTTCAGATAGTCGTATGTGTCGCTGACGCAGTCACCGTCCACAATCAGTATCCTCTCGGCCACTCCTACCTGGGGTGCGGCAAGTCCGCAGCCGTCGGCCTTGGCGAGGGTTTCCTTCATATCTGCAATCAAAGTGGTGATGTGCTCTTTAGCGGAAAGATCGACCGGGGCGTCGGCCGCGCGGAGAACATCGGCTCCGTAGAGGTAAATCGGAAGAATCATGTTATATTTAATTTAAAAAAGCTGCCCTTTCAGGCAGCTTTTATTTAGCTAAGAACCTTTGATAGGTCTTTCATTACGAAAGCTTGTTGATGTAAACTGCCAAACCGCTCTTGAGGTTTGAAGCTTTGTTCTTGTGGATTACGCCGATTTTGACGAGCTTGTCAATCATTGCGTAAACCTTGGGCGCAGCCTCTGTTGCTGCGGCCTTGTCTGTTGTGTTCCTGAGCGCCCTGATGGCGTTCCTGGTTGTTTTTGCATAATACTTGTTATGCAATCTGCGCCTTTCGCTCTGACGAAGACGCTTCTCTGCTGATGCGTGGTTTGCCATTGTTTTATTTTTTATATTTTTCCAGTAGCGGGTAGGAGAGTCGGACTCCTCTTCCAAGAATGAAAATCTTGTGTACTAACCGATATACGAACCCGCCAAAACCACGGTTTTACCGAAAAGGACTGCAAATTTAAGAAATATATTCTTTATTACAAATAAATTTTC
>JAKSKQ010000108.1 GCA_024401675.1 Bacteroidales bacterium
AGCGCATCGAAGATGAATTTCAGAGAGCATCTGGCGGCCTGGGCGGCGAACTGCTCCTTGACATTGGCGGGCAATTCGAGGAGTGAGTCCATGCCTCCCGCCTTGGTCACTGCGAGGTTGCGCAGGTGGTCGCTCAGCGAACCCATGAAATACTGGGCGTTGAATCCTCTTGAGAGTATGTCGTCGAAGCGGAGCATCACTGCCGGATAGTTTCCTGCGAGACAGTTGTCTATGATTTCGAAACTCGTTTCATAGCCGAGCACGGCGAGGTTCTTCAGCACATCTTCATATTTGACATCGGTTCCGCAGAACGCCACGCACTGATCGAAAATCGTGAGGGCGTCCCTCATCGCTCCATCGGCCTTCTTCGCAATGATGTGCAGCGACTCGTCGTCTATGCTGATGCCCTCCTTCGCCGCAATTCCCTTCAGATTGCCGACCATATCCGCAATTGAGATGCGGTTGAAGTCGTAGGTCTGGCACCGGGACAGGATGGTCGGGAGAATCTTGTGCTTTTCGGTGGTGGCGAGGATGAAAATCGCGTGTGATGGCGGCTCCTCCAGGGTCTTCAGGAAAGCATTGAAAGCCGATGTGGAGAGCATGTGCACCTCGTCGATGATGTAAACTGAATATTTGCCCACCTGCGGCGGGATGCGGACCTGGTCAATCAGCGCCTTGATGTCATCCACACCGTTGTTGGACGCGGCGTCCAGTTCATGAATGCAGTACGAACGGCCTTCCGCGAACGAACGGCAACTCTCGCACTCACCGCACGGCTCCATATCCGCACTGGGATTGGAGCAGTTGATCATTTTGGCGAAAATCCTGGCCGTGGTGGTCTTGCCGACACCCCTCGGACCGCAGAAAAGGTAGGCATGCGCCAACTTTCCCTTGACGATGGAATTTTTCAGAGTCCTGGCGATGTTGTCCTGTCCGACAAGCGTGTCGAAGGCCTCGGGTCTGTACTTTCTTGCTGATACCAGATATTCAGTTGACATCTTGAGCGTATTAATTCAAGCAAATATACGAAACAATTTCGTAAATTTGCCAATCAACTGTATCCGCAATGTCAAGAATGTTATCGACCGTCCTGGCGCTCCTCCTCATGCAGGCGGCTCTCCACGCACAGGTCAACATATCCACCAAGAAGGTGATTATCAGCGATCTTCCGGACAAGACCATGATGGTTGTGCAGACCCCCAACGCGGCTCTGGACTCCCTTGTGGCATCGGGTTTCGCTTCATTCTGGCGCATTTCCCCCTTTGAATACTGCTCTGCGGATGAATTCCTTTCAGGAGCATCTTCCGACAAATACTACTATTTTCTTGTCTCTGACGGCAACTCCGCGGACCCGAAGATGGACGGCCTCGTCACTGTTTCGGTTTTCGAGGGCGGCTTCACCGGGAAAGGGACACCGGATAAATCCGACATCAACTCAGTCAGGAAAGCTTTGTACAAGGTGATAGAGGTGCCCCTCTGCAAGGCCGGGACCACGGCTCCCGGAATCGAACCGATTCTCGGGCCGGTATTGACTGCTATTCAGAAATATGTGGAATACTCGATAGAGAACGACATAGTCGGATATATCGGCATGAAAGCCTACACCAACCGTCCGGATATGCTGGATGGCAAGAATGTCATCATTACAGGTCCCCAGGAAATGGCAAGCCTGATGCGGAGCCGGGCCAAGGATACGGTCGTGTCCTGGATCGTGTGCTCCTGCGAAGAGACCGGCGGATGGTGCTGCAATATGCTTTTCGATTGCGAAAGCGGGGAACTGTGCGGCTATTTCACCCACAGAATCAAACTTCCCAAGTCTCCGGCGGGGTTCCTCCCCAAGGACCTGAAATTCATCAGGAGACACGCACTCAGCGTGTCAGTTCGCACAGCAGAGTAGCGGCGGTGCAGGATACCACCTTCACCCGGACATAGTCTCCGATTGATACTTTCCCGCCTGATGTGTCGGGGAACACGCACATCATATTGTTGCCCGCCCTGCCGCAAAGATCCGACGGATTTTTCTTCGAAGGACCTTCGACCAGCACCTCATACTCGTTCCCGATACATTTCTGATAACTTTTCAGGCTCATTCTTCCCTGGAGTGCAATGATTTCCTCGAGCCGTTTTGTCTTGATTTCAAGGGGAATGTCGTCCGGATATTTGCGTGATGCCAATGTGCCCGGACGCTCGGAGTACTGGAACATGAATGCGGAGTCGAAACATACCTCCTCCATGAGCGAAAGGGTGTCCCTGTGGTCTTGTTCAGTCTCACCCGAGAACCCGGCTATCACATCGGTGGTAAGACCGCAGCCCGGAAGAATATCGCGGATACGCGCCACTCTTTCAAGATACCACTCCCTCGTGTAGCCGCGACGCATTTTTTCCAACATCGCCGTGCTGCCGGACTGGAGCGGAAGGTGGATATGTTTGCAGATGTTGGATGCTGAAGCCATGGCTAGCAGCACTTCGTCAGAGATGTCCTTGGGGTGCGAGGTGGAGAAGCGGACCCTGAATTCCGGTGAGATTGCGGCGACAATCTTCAGCAGATCGGCGAAGTTAACTGTCTCTCCCTCAGGGGATTTCCACAGATATGAGTCCACATTC
>JAKSKQ010000109.1 GCA_024401675.1 Bacteroidales bacterium
TCCTTTGTCGGGATTATGACGGCAGGGGAGTTGAAATCATTCCTCTCTGCCTTGCTAAGGAACTCAAAATCATATGGACAGAATGAGGAAGTCGAAGCCGCGTACCATATCAGTTTATCTGGTGATGAGAAAATATCGGCAACGCTGCCAACTACATTGACAGAGCCGAGTCTTGCGTAATCCGAGCTAATATTGATCGGGGCGCATACGTGAGTTGCCCATTTGGTCAGTTTCTCGACAGGGATTGTCGGACTCTTCCAAGTGGACAGCAGGGATAACATGTACTGGCAGTTCTTAGCCAGAGCATTGTACTGGGGAGTGAGTTCATCCGCCGTTGCAAGGTGCTCACGGGCCCACGTGCCAAGATTCTTGATGTAAGCCTTGACATCCTCAATGGGGGCCTCACCATGGGCGCCTTTACTGCGGTCCCACATATTGATGAAACTCATGGCCGCATCGATTTTATCCTTGCTGAGCTTGGCGCCATCATATGAGTAAACGGCCGAGTCCAATATCTCGCTCCATTTCTTTCCCAGACCTCCTTCTGCGCAGATGTGGTCATACAGTTTTCTGGAAACAGGAATATACCTTTTCGCCCCGCTCTTGTCGTCTACCTGGCAATGAAGTGCGTTCAGTGGTGTCTGTTGGCTCTGAAGATATGGCTGAAGAGTGGCCATGTCAACATGATCTCTGTAAAGAGCCATACCGAGAGGCAACAGTCGCATAATTGATCCGATACCTTCATCGGCTGCTCCGATATGCGGTTTTCCCAATGTGTGGAGCATGTCTCCAAGCATCGCGGTGTCTACTCCTGCGACAACATCATTCTGTCCAAGTTCCTGACATGCAATCCACTCATGTGCATCCACGTCATTCTTGAATGAAAGGATACGTATGCCTTCAGGGTATTTGAGCTCAGAGCCCTCCTTTCTAAGATATTCCACAACCGGAGTCTTGTACTGGCTGTTGATGGAATCAAAAAGATTCTGATAAAACGGTTCAAGTTCGGAGTAGGCAGCCTGAACGTAAATCCTGTCATCTGGATCAATGAATGCACGTTTTTTTGCCTCACAAAGAATAATCTGCCAGCGGTCTGCGGTTCCGATGCACTTGAAATGTTTTTCGATAGCCGCGAGACCTTTTACCTTCTCGCTCCGCCCAACGGGATTTCCGTCCCATCCTATGCGTTTAATGGCATCCCGCCACTGAAGAAGGAGTTTGGACGTTCCGAAATCATCCCTGCAAAAGGAATCTTTGAAGAAAACTTTCTCTCCTTTTGATGTTGCTTCATCAATGGCATCCTGCATTGCTTTCATATATAGAATGGTGCGCTCCGTGTCGTCGGATGCTGCCAGAGTGAGGCCGGCCCTGAGTTCAAGTTCATTCAGCAGGGAAGTGCTGCCGTGGAATGCCTGTCCGAGGCCACAGTCTTTTTCTGTGAGAAATACCGAAGAGTCGTAATAGGGATTGAAGTAAAGCTTCATATACTGGTTATTATACTATTACAAAGTTATCAAAATTATTTTCTTCGTAATTATTACTTGCGGAAAAATGTATCGTTACTTAAAATCTTCGTCAATGTATCTGAGATGTGCCATGACATTTGATTCGATATATGTTTCATCTCCTTATGAACCGCACATCGTCATCGAGCGAATATTCCTCTGTCACTGTTTCCGAATCTGAAATAATAACCTCCATTATCGAATCGCAGCCCGCGAAGGCGCAGTCCTCGATTATCTTCACAGTCTCAGGAATCTCTATTGAACGCATGGAGATGCAGTCAGCGAAGGCGAACTCGCGAATGGTTCTGACGGATCCGGGAATGACTACCGACTCGAGTGCCGAGCAATCATTGAAGGTGAAAGGCTCGATTGATTCGATGGAATCCGGAAGCTTGACTTCCTTGAGACTGCTGCGATGGGCAAACGCACCACCGGCGACATGGCGGATTCCGGAAGGAACCGTATAGGATGTTCCGGCGTAATCGGGATCCAAGCGGACGAAAATGTTGCCCACAATGATTGTCCCCTTGAACTTGTCGCACCAGGAGAATACATCGGATCCAAACGAGGTTATGGAATTCGGAAGAACAACCCTCTGGAGATTGTCACATCCATAGAAAGCATCGTCTTCGATGACCGTAACGGATGGAGGAATGATGACACTCTGCAAAGAGGTGCAGCCCTCGAAGGTTTGCTTCCTTATTGTCGTGACGCCGAAAGGAATCTTGACTGATGTCAGCGAATCTGCGCACATGAAGGCACGCTCGCCAATGAAGCGGACGGACTCGGGTATTTCGACATGCTTAATAGCCGGACAATCCAGAAATGAACAGTCCCCGATTTCTACAAGGGTATAAGGAAGCTTGATTTTGGTCAGCTTATGGCAGCCGGTAAACGCCTGAGCCCCGATTCGCGTAACTGTGTTCGGAATGACCACCGATGTGATATCGGACCCGAAGAACGCATTGTCGGGGATTTCCCTGACGCCCCTAGGGATGATGACCTTTCCGTTCCTGCTGATCGGGAGATTGCCCAGTCCTGTCTTGATTTCCATAATGATTCACTTGTT
>JAKSKQ010000011.1 GCA_024401675.1 Bacteroidales bacterium
AGGTCTCCCCACAAGTATCCCCATAAGCAGTTTCACAAGTACAAGCGCGGCCAGAAGACATGTCACAAGGGTGGCGATGCGTCCGGTGATATCGCCGTGGCGCACAAAGAAGGTCTGGTCCTTGTACAAGTTCACATGACCGTTTATCAGCGCGCTTTCCCACCAGGGAGTGCTGGAGAGCACATCGCCCCGGCGGTTTATGATGGCGGAGATTCCGGTGTTGGCGCAACGGGCTATGTCGCGGCGCAGTTCGATGGCGCGCAGCCGGGCGTAACTCAGATGTTGCCGGTAGCCGGGGGTGTCCTTCCACCAGGCGTCATTGGTGATGATAGTCATGGCCTCGGCGCCGCCCAGAACATATTGACGGCAGAAATCGCCATAGACAGACTCGTAGCATATCGCACAGCCGACAAGCGTGGGGCCGACATGGAGGGGTTCCACATTTTTCTGCCCGATACAGCGCCCCATCACTCCGCCAAGCATATTGTCGATTTTCGAGAAGAACTTGGGATAGGGCATAAGTTCGACCCCGACCACAAGTTTGTTCTTGTGATAGTGCTGGGAAAATCCTCTGAATGTCACAGTGACGGCAGAGTTGTGGACTTCATACCACATGTTGTGTCCGAAAGGCCTGGCGGTGTAGGAGGGTGACTTTTCCTGAGGAAAGAAATCGTAGGTGGTGGCGCCCATCATAAGAGTGGTGCAGGGGAATTTCTTGAGGAGGTGGGAGAAATTTATTACAGTCCCGTCCAGATCAGGATAAATCAGGTTGATGTTGTTCGTGAAAGTTTCCGGAAGCAGAAGAAGCAGCGAACTGTCCCTCGAACCGATGGCCTCGCCGTCCCGGTACCACTGTCCGTCTTCCAGCATCCTGAGGGCGATGCTGTCCTGCTGCTCCTGACTCAGAGCCTCGAATTTGCGGTAGGGGTCTATGTTGGGCTGGACAATCGTGACGGCCAGCTTTTCGGCGTCCTTCCCGCAGACATCTCCCTCCCGTCCGTATATTGCCAGAGACACTCCGACAGGTACGGCTATTGAAAGAATCACTGCGGCGATGGCTGCTCCACGTTGAACTCGTGTCCGCAGCATGCGGTCGGAAATTCCGCACATCAGACCGAAAATTCCGAGATTGACAGCCCATATCCATGCCGAGCCGCCGAGGATGCCGGTGTATTCATACCACTGACAGAGCGCCGTGGTGCGGGCGAATGCGCCTCCGAGAGTCAGCCAGGGCCAGGAAATCTGTGCGGCGAAGTAAAGTTTCTCGAGACATATCCACAGGCAGGCGAGAAAAATGTACGGCAACACCCCGTCCAGCACCTTGCGGGACAGACGGTAGAGGCTGAAAATCAGCGTCATCCAGAATGTGTTGTAGAGGAAGGCGGTGATGCCTCCACCTATTGTGGCATTGCATACCCAGAATGTAGTGAACACATTCCACAGCAGGAAACACAGTGCCGCCCAGGGCCAGAATCTGCGTATGTTCTCAATTCTTGCAATGCGCTCGGCGCAAAGCAGCGGCACGAATGCGACCAGTGCCGCCAATCCTGTGTGCGGGACGAGCCATGGAATGCTCATCAGTAAGGAACTGATGCAGCAGAGTGCAGTTATTTTTCCTTTTGCTGACATAATGCGCAAAGGTAATTAAAATTATTGCTAAATTTGCGAGATTGTGCATATAGGATGTTGGAAGTTATCATAAAAGCCTTTTTCTGCGGTTTTGTGGCGTCGATTCCGGTCGGCCCCACGGGAATCTTCGTGATGCAGCGCTCCCTGACCAAGGGAAGCCGCGGCGGCATTGTGGCCGGCGCAGGCAGCGCATTTGCTGACACGATATATGCCGCATTCGCACTTTCCGCGCTTACGATTGTCCAGACATTTGTCAGTGACAACAGCCGCATAATCAATCTCGTAGGCGGCACCATCGTCCTCCTGATGGGACTTTGGATGACCTGCCGCAATCCTTTTCGCAAAACAAAGCCCACTGGCAACCTTCCAGCTTCACCGAAGGACCTGCTGAACTCACTTCTGCTGGCCCTGACCAACCCCGGAGCCATTGTGGCCATGTTCGGTGTGCTTTCCATCTTCCGGGTAGAGAGCACCACCCTGCCGTCCTTCATCCTCACCCTCCTGTTCATATTCGCCGGAGCCCTGACATACTGGTCAGTGATTTCCTTCTTTTTCTCCAAACTCCGCGGCCATGTGAAAGTCAGGACCCTCGTGTGGATCAACCGTGTCATGGGGACAATTGTGGCCCTTCTCGGAATCGGCCTGATCCTGTCCGGTCTCACAAACAATTCAATAAGCTTATGAGCAGAATCCTCGAAAACAGATTTGTCAAATCAGTCTTAATATATGCAGGCATAGTTCTGGTGCTTTTTGTCAGCGTGTCGCTTTATCTCAGGATATATACCAAGCACGGCGAGGACTTCCCGGTACCGGATTTCACAGGGTTGTCCCTGGAGGAGGCCGTCTCGCTTGCCGCCGATAGCGATGTCACTGTCGAGGTTGTGGATTCGGCATATATCCACTCCCTCGCGCCCGGTGCCGTGTTCCACCAGAACCCGAAGGCCGGCTCTCCCGTGAAGAGCGGCCGCCGCATCCTCCTTACCACCAACGCTGTCAGTCCCAAGAAAATATCCATGCCCAACGTGGTCGGATATTCGCTTCGTCAGGCCCGTTCGGAACTTCTTGCCCGCGGCCTGAAACTCCAGCATTTCAGTTACACCGCCGACATTGCCACCAACAATGTCCTGAAGCAGTACTACAGCGGGGCGGAAATCGAACCCGGCACGATCATCTCCACCGACTCGAAAATCACCCTCCTGTGCGGACTCAACCCGCATGACATGCATACTTATGTTCCGGATGTCACCGGACTTTCCTATTCCAATGCCGAATCCATGTTGTATGACAATTCCCTCAATGTCGGGAAAGTCGTATATGATGAAAATATAGTCACTTACCAGGATTCCCTCGCGGCCAGGGTCTATGTCCAGTATCCCTCGCCTGTTGTGGCAGTCCCGCCTGTTGACCCTTCGGATACCGTGACCCGTTACAGAAACGTGTCCGTGCCGCGGGGCTCTTATGTCTCTGTGAAACTCGGCCTTCCGAAGGCGGAATAAACCTTCCATCCCATGTCTGAAGAACTTGATGAAATATTCGGTGAACAGCCGGACATCTGCGACGACTCTGTGGACAGCGCCGACGGTGACGGACAGCAGATGTTCGAGCACTTCCACTTCGATGTGGACGGAGGCCAGGCTCCGCTGAGGGTGGACAAATACCTTTCCGAGCACCTTCAGAGCACTTCCCGTCACCGCATCCAGCTCGCAATCAAGGCAGGATATGTCAGAGTGAACGACAAGCCGGCCAAGGCCAACACCCTGATCCGACCGGGAGACCGCGTGGCCTTCGTGATGCCCTACCAGAGAAGGGGAGTGGATATACTTCCTGAAAACATACCTCTTGATATAGTATATGAGGACGACGACCTCCTTGTTGTCAACAAGCCTGCGGGTATGGTCGTGCATCCCGGCCACGGTCACTTTTCCGGCACTTTGGTCAACGCCCTCGCGTTCCATCTGGGCATCCAGTCTCCGGATGATGAAAGACTCGGACTTCTTGTGCACAGGATTGACAAGGATACTTCCGGACTGCTGGTGGTCGCAAAGAACGACGAGGCTCAGATAAATCTGGCGCGGCAGTTCTTCGTCCACTCCATCGACCGTTTCTACACCGCCATTGTGTGGGGCAACATCAAGGAGAACGAGGGCACCGTCGAGGGCAACATAGGACGGGCCCCGGCAGACCGGCTCCGTTTCAAGGTCTTCCCGGACGGTTCCCAGGGCAAGACGGCCGTCACCCATTACCGGGTGCTCGAGCGTCTGGGCTATGTCACGGTGGTGGAGTGCCGTCTCGAAACCGGACGCACCCATCAGATTCGTGTCCACATGAACCATATCGGACATCCGCTCTTCAATGACGACCGCTATGATGGCAGTCAGATTCGTGAAGGCACAATTTATGCTAAATACCGCCAGTTCATTGAGAACTGCTTCAAAATACTGCCGCGCCAGGCTCTGCATGCCAGAACCCTCGGATTCATACATCCGCGCACTGGAAAACACATGCTTTTCGAATGCCCCGTTCCGGATGACATGACAGCGCTTTTGGACAAATGGCGGAAATACTCTGCCAATATGGCAGAGTGTATGGACGGAGAATAAAAAGATTATGGATAATAAGAATATTGAAATCGACAGAATGTTCACCCCTGAAGGCGGGGAGATGAACGTCATTTCCGTTACCCAGATCGGGGAGCGGTCCAAACTTGACCTGAGATCCATGCCGAACACCCTGCCGGTGCTCGCACTCAGGCAGGCCGTGGTGTTCCCCGGCTGCGTGTTTCCCATCACTGTCGGGCGGCCCAAATCCCTGGCGGTCGTCACCGAGGCTGAAAAGCACGGAGGCTACATTGCCGCCATCCCGCAGATTGACCCGACTGTGGATGACCCTCATTTCGAGGACTTGTGCGCCTACGGTACAGTTGTCAAGGTTGCCAGGACTCTCGAGATGCCGGATGGCACCGTCACTGCCATCATCCAGGCTTTCAACCGCGTGGAACTTATGGGGCTCGTCAGCGAGAACCCTGTTCTCATTGGCCGCGTGCGCTATCTTCTCGACCAGAATCCGCTGGTGGAGGAGAAGGAACTCCGCATATTGATGGACACCATCCGTGATGCCGCGTCCAATATTGTGAAGGTAAGCACCTTCATTCCGAAGGAGACTCTCAACGCCCTCAAGGGAATAGACGATCTCGAGTTCCTTGTGAACTTCATCGCCACAACGGTTGAAATCGAGAACTTCAAGGACAAACTCGCCCTGCTCGGCATCGACGACGTGAAGGCCCGCGCCCTCAGGCTTCTCAAGGCGCTGGACACTCAGTTGGAACTTCTGAAAATCAAGCAGGAAATCAACAGCAAGGTCCGCACTGAAATAGACCAGCAGCAGAGGGAGCACTATCTCAACAGTCAGCTCCGCACCATTCAGGAGGAACTTGGGATGGACGAGATGGAAGAGTTCGAGCAGTTCCGCGAGGAGGCTGCCGCCAAGCCCTGGGGCGACGATGTGGCGGAAGTATTCGAGAAGGAGATGGCCAAGCTCCAGCGCTACAATCCCAGTTCCCCGGAGTACAGTATTGAATACAACTACATCCGCTTCATGCTCGACCTCCCCTGGGGGGAATTGAGCGCGGACAATCTTGACCTCAAACATGCCCGCGAAGTACTTGACAAGGACCACTACGGACTTGACAAGGTCAAGGAACGTATAATAGAATATCTTGCCGTGCTCAAGCTCAAGGGCAATATGAAATCTCCGATTCTCTGCCTCTACGGCCCTCCGGGAGTCGGCAAGACAAGCCTCGGCAAATCTATAGCCAGGGCTCTCGGACGCCAGTATCAGAGAATTTCACTCGGCGGACTCCACGACGAGTCAGAAATCCGTGGTCACCGCAAGACTTATATCGGCGCCATGCCCGGCCGTGTCCTGAGCTGTATCCAGAAAGCCGGCACCAACAATCCTGTCATTGTCCTCGATGAGATTGACAAGATCGGCACGGACTACAAGGGAGACCCCTCTTCCGCTCTGCTGGAAGTTCTCGACCCGGAGCAGAATGTGGCCTTCCATGACAATTATCTCGATATCGACTACGACCTCTCCAATGTCCTTTTCATAACCACCGCCAATGAAATCAGCACCATCCAGCCCGCACTCAAGGACAGGATGGAGATGATCGATGTGACCGGTTATCTTGAAGAGGAGAAGGAGGAAATCGCCCGTCACTATCTCGTGCCCAAGCAGGTTAAGGAACACGGGCTCAAGGCTTCCCAGCTCAAGGTCAGTCCCGCGGCCATCAGGAAAATCATAGAGGAATATACCTCCGAAAGCGGTGTGCGCTCGCTTGAAAAGCAGATAGCGAAACTCGCCCGCGTGACGGCCAAGAAGATTGCCCTTGAAGAGGAACATCCGGTGACAGTCAAGCCGGAGCACCTCAAGGAGTACCTCGGACTTCCCTCCAATTTCCACGATTCCCAGAAGGGTAATGAAGGCCCCGGTGTCGTGACCGGTCTCGCGTGGACCCAGATGGGAGGAGAAATTCTCTTCATCGAGAGTTCCGTCAGCCCCGGCAAGGGCAACCTGTCCATGACCGGAAATCTCGGGGATGTGATGAAGGAATCCGCTACCATCGCTTACCAGTACATCAAAGCCCACACTCAGATGGCGGGCCTGACTGCGGAGGAGTTCGCGGCGAAGGATGTGCATATCCATGTGCCCGAAGGCGCTGTTCCAAAGGACGGTCCTTCCGCCGGAATAACTATCGTCACTTCAATGATATCCGCGTTCCGCTGCCAGGCAATCCGCCAGAAGGTCGCCATGACCGGCGAAATGACTCTCCGCGGCAAGGTTCTTCCCGTAGGCGGCATCAAGGAGAAGATTCTCGCTGCCAAGAGGGCAGGAGTCCAGACTATCGTCATATCCGAGGAAAACCGCAAGGATGTCGAGGATATCAAGGAAATTTATGTGAAGGGACTGGACTTCCATTATGTCAAGACCATAGAAGACGTGGTCGGCTTCGTATTCGAATAGAAGACGATGAACGTCAGGATGGAATCCTCATGGAAGGAGGCGCTCTCCGCCGAATTCGACAAGCCTTATTTTCAGGACCTTGTCAGAGAACTCCACCGCCAGAAAGATCAGGGAGCGGTCATCTATCCTGCCGGACGCAACATCTTCAGGGCTTTTGAACTGACCCCCGTCGGCGCCGTCAAGGTCGTGATTCTCGGCCAGGATCCCTATCATGGTCCGGGCCAGGCGATGGGGCTGTCTTTCAGTGTCCCCGAGGACATGCCGGCTCCGCCATCGCTGAAAAACATTTTCAGGGAGATTTCCACAGATCTGGGCGTCTCCATGAGCGGAAATCCCTCTCTCGAACCGTGGGCCCGCCAGGGGGTGCTGCTCCTGAACGCCATCCTCACTGTCAGGGCCTGCGAGCCGGCATCCCACAGCTCGATCGGCTGGACGGCTTTCACCGATGCTGTGATAAGATACATTTCCGACAATCTCGAAGGTGTCGTGTTCATGCTCTGGGGCAATTTCGCCAGGAGCAAGAGCGCGCTGATAGACCATACCCGCCATCTTGTACTCGAGGCGCCTCATCCTTCTCCGCTTGCCCGCGGGGCCTTTTTCGGATGCCGTCATTTCTCGAAGGCGAACACATATCTTGAAAGCAGGGGCAAAGCCCCCATTAACTGGCAATTATGAAAACAAAAGCTCTTTTCCCGGGATCTTTCGACCCGTTCACCAGCGGACACCTTAATATACTGAAGCGTGCCCTCACCATGTTCGACGAGGTGGTCGTGGGCGTCGGCGTGAATATCGGCAAGAAGGGATATTTCTCCGCCGACAAGAAAATCGACATCATCCGTCAGGCCACCGCTTCTCTTGAGGGAGTGTCGGTGGTGACTTATGACTGCCTGACCGTGGACCTGTGCCGAAGGATGGGTATCCGCCACATTGTCAGGGGCGTTCGCAACACTCTTGACTTCGAGAACGAGCGTGCCATCGCCGATGCCAACCGTCATCTGGCCCCGGAAGTCGAGACCATCATCATCCCCACTGCACAGGAGTATGCCCATATTTCCTCCACTGCCGTGCGGGATATCATCCGCCATGGCGGCGATACTTCCAATTTCATTCCGGAAGGGGTCAAACTATGAGAAAGGCTCTCCTCATACTTGGCATTGCCGTTTTTGCCGCAGTTTTTCCGGTGACGGGACTCTGCGCGCGGGAAACACAGCCCGATGACAGCCTCCTGCTGAAGCGTCTGGACTACATCCTGCTTTCTCTGGAGGAGGAGTCGGTGACAGTGCAGGGGGAGATGTGCGACTTCTTCATCGAGAGTTGCGAGGATTCCGCCGTCCGCTCCGATGTGGCCCTGCATCTGTACAAGCATTACCTCGAAGCCCCGCAGATGGGCGTCGAGGCTGTCGCAATCCATATTTTCGACACATGGTACTCCGATGGAAAGGTGAAATTCCCCGATGAGGAGGATTTTTTCCTTGCCAGACTCTATGCCGCCACCAACCGCGGCACTCTCATCGGAAGCGAGGCTCCGCTCCTGACTCTGAAGGACTGTAACGGCGACCCGGTCTGCGTGACGGCTCCTTCCTCAAGGCTGAAGGTCCTTCTGTTCTATGATATAGACTGTTCCCGCTGCCGCATATTCACCACAATGTTGGACGAGATGCTCGCCTCCGATGATCCGGACATTGAATTCTATGCCATCTACACCGGTCGTGACACCCTCGGCTGGGATGCGTGGCGCGGAAAACATTTCCTGACAAGCAAGAATTCGCGCTCCAGCATATGGAACCTTTGGGACCCGGAGTCGGAAAGCGGCTTCGCGCTCAGTTACGGAGTGATGCAGACTCCGAAAATGTTCCTGCTCGACGGGACTGGCACCGTCATCGGACGCGCTCTGACACCGCAGGCTCTGGAATATATGCTCGGTCTGCCGCTGACACGGCTCAGTCCGGTCGGCTCGGCTCTTCCGGACATCGAGGTCACTGGGAAAATGCTGCGCCGCCGATTCGGGAAGGTCCGGGAAAAGACTCTGAAGATGTCCCTTTCCGACCTTCGCAATTCCGTTCTTTTCTTCTATGATGAGGACTGCTCCTCATGCAGGGAGCATATCGCCCATATACCGGAATATCTCAGTCGCAATCGCGGGACTAAAATATTCATGGTGGAGGCCGGTCCGGAGTTTGTGACGCACTTTGACTTGTCAGTGCTGCCTCTGCTGCTCCGGATAGACCGCCGCGGCCTTGTCGGGGAGAAGTATTTGAGTATTTTTGAAGGCGGGATTTTGTAAAATCAAATAATTGAAGTATCTTTGCTCGGTTATTTCGCCACGAATATCAAACAAATAAAAATAAAACGAATTATTTATGACAAAAGCAGACATCGTCAATGAAGTTGCAAAGTCAACAGGCATTGAAAAAGTAGCAGTTCAGACAGTTGTTGAATCATTTATGGAGTCAGTCGAGAAATCTCTCGCAGCCGGCAATCCCGTTTATCTGCGTGGTTTCGGCAGCTTCATCATCAAGCACAGAGCCTCAAAGACTGCCCGTAACATCCAGAAGAAGACTACTCTTACCATCCCCGCACACAACATTCCCGCTTTCAAGCCTGCGAAGGTATTTGTAGAGAAAGTCAAATAACAAACTAAATAATTCACAATTATGCCTAACGGAAAAAAACATAAGAGGCACAAGATGGCGACTCACAAGCGCAAGAAGCGTCTTCGTCAGAATCGTCACAAGCATAAATAGCGGGTCTGCCGCAAGGCAGTCTTGTTGACTCTTGAAAGGCAGATATTGAATGTGTCTGCCTTTAATTGTGTCAGGAAATTCCCAATATGCAGGAACAAAACGAATTAATCAAAGAGCTTATTGTAGATGTCCAGCCTCAGGAGGTATCTATCGCCCTGCTTGAAAACCACAGGCTGATAGAGTTGGACAGAGAGTCTGCGCAGGGGCACAGTTACAGCGTCGGGGACGTTTACCTCGGTAAAGTCCGCAAGCTGTTGCCTGCCCTCAATGCGGCTTTCGTGGATATCGGCGATGAGAAGGATGCGTTTGTCCACCTGCCCGACCTCGGAAACAACTTCTTCGCATTCGATGAGTTTGTGAAGACCCTGAACCCGAACACAGACCACCGCAGCATCTACTCCCATATCAAACTGGGAGCCAGGAGCGTGGACAGGGACGGAAAGATTCAGGATTATCTCCAGGCCGGCCAGCCGATTATCGTCCAGATCACCAAAGAGCCCATTTCCACCAAAGGTTCCAGACTGACTGCGGAAATTTCACTGGCAGGACGGAATGTGGTGCTGCTCCCCTTCGCACAGAAGGTGAGCGTGTCGTCCAAAATCACCACAAAAGAGGAGAAGAAGAGGCTTGAACTTGTTGTAAAGAACATCCTTCCGAAGAATTACGGTGCGATAATCCGCACTGCCGCCGAGGGAAAGACCGCGGCTGTTCTCGACGCCGAACTGACGTCACTCATCCGCAAATGGGAGGAATCTTTCAAGAAAATCGCCCGATCCAAGGACGTCCAGATGCTGTTCAGCGAGTACAGCAGGACGACAACCGTGCTCCGGGATCTTCTCAACGATTCGTTCGAAAACATCTACTCGAATGATGAACGTGTCTGTCAGGACATCAGGACTTATCTGTCCCTGATTGCTCCGGACAAGGAGAAGATTGTATCTCATTACACCGGAAAAGAGCCGATATTCGACCATTTCGACATCACCCGTCAGATAAAAGGGTCTTTCGGCAAGGTCGTTCCCCTCAAGCAGGGGGCGTATCTGGTCATCGAGCACACCGAGGCGCTGCACGTCGTGGACGTCAACAGCGGCACAAGGGCGAAGAACAAGGAACAGGAGCAGAACACGTTCGATGTGAACTGCTATGCGGCCGAGGAAATCGTCAGGCAGATGCGCCTGCGCGATATGGGCGGCATAGTCATCGTGGACTTCATCGACATGGAAACAGGTGAGCATCGCAATCAGCTGTACAAGTATGTGCAGGATCTCATGGAAGGAGACCGTGCAAAGCACACGGTGCTTCCGCTCACCAAGTTCGGACTGATGCAGATCACCCGTCAGAGGGTGCGCCCGGTTTCGGAAATCAACACCGAGGAGGTTTGCCCGGTGTGCCACGGAACAGGGAAGATAACATCCAGCATCATAGTCGATGAGGCAATCGAACGCAAACTTTCCGACCTTGTCTCACAGGGGTACAAGAATCTCGGCCTCACGGTAGGTCCCATACTCGGGGCGTATCTTTCGAAAGGTCTTCTCAATTCGATTCTCCAGAAGTGGAAGCGGAAATACAAATGCCGCATCACTCTTACGGAGAATTCGCAGTATTCCGTACTCCAGTACGATTTCTATTCTGAAAAAGGGAAGAAGCTCTAGGAAGGGCTTCTTCTTTTTTTAAAGAGCGTGGCGGCTCAGGGTCCGGTCCTACGGCACAGGGTCATAGCCGCTGCCGCCCCAGGGATTGCAGCGGAGCACTCTTTTCAGGGATAGCCAGAATCCTTTGACGGGGCCGTATTTGCGGAAGGCTTCCAGGGCATACTGGGAGCAGGTCGGTGTGAACCGGCAGCATGGACGCTTGTACGGCGATATGCAGATACGGTAGAATTTGATCAGCAGGATGAAAGGGGCGGTCACAATCCGTCCGGCTTTGGAGGACCAGAAACTCATGACAGGCCGCTTATGAAGGAAAGGGCTTTCGTGACATCGGAGCTGACTTTCTCGTAAGGAGGAAGTTCGGCAGAAGTATAGATGAACTGGATGTCGTACAGTCCGTCCGACAGGAGCCCTTTGTTAAGACGGTAACTTTCTCTGACCAGACGCTTGATGCGGTTCCTTTTCACCGCCCTCTTGAACAGTTTCTTGGGAACCGACACCATGATTCTGGAAGTCTCGTTGTCCTCCCGGGGTTCGGACAGTTCCCGCCTGAGGAAACATATCCTGAAAGAATCGGACACCCTCCAGTATCTGCCTTTTTTCAGAAGGCGGTCTATGTCCTTCTTTCCGCAGAGCCTCTCTGACTTGGAAAAAGTATGCCTGGAGAGTTCAGGCATGCTACGCGCGTGATGAAAGGTAAATCTCCAGGGCCTTTGCCACCGAAGGAACCTCGGTTGAAGGAGCGGAAATCTCGATATTCAGCCCTGCCTCTGACATGGCGCTCACAATCGAACGTCCGAAAGTGATGAACTTGATGTTCCCCTGCTTGAAAGCGGGGAAGTTCTCCTTGATGGCGACTATATCGCTCTTGTTGTAGAGGACCATAACCTCGTACTGCGAAAGATCCACTCCCGCAAGGTCGCTTGAGACAGGCTTCACGAACATCGCCGCCGTATGTTTGAGCGGGGAGCCGTCGAAAGCCTTGGTGATGTCGTTTTCAAGAGTCCCCGAGGTGGTGATGAGGAAATTTTCATCGGCGTGCTTGGCTCCCACCAGGTCGAGAATTGACTGCGCGGTACCGGTTCCGAAGAATATCTTCCTTTTGCGATAGACGATGTGCTTCTGAAGGTACATGGCGACAGCCTCGGTGGTGCAGAAATATTTCTGTGAATCGGGGATTTTCACCCTGAGCTGCTCGCAGAGGGAGAAAAATGCGTCAATCACTGTCTTTGAGGAGAATACAATGGCGGTGTATTCGGGGATTTCCACATGTTGTGCCCTGAATTCACGCAGAGAGAGTGCCTGATTCGTGAACAGCGGCTTGAAATCCACTGTCGCGCCGAACTTCTGGCATATCGCAGCATAGGGGTTGTTCGTCTGGGGGGAGGGCTGCGAAATCAATATTTTAAGTCCGTTCATTTTTAACATTCCTTATACGAAAATCATTATTGCGGCAACATAGGCCGATGGAACGATTTCAAGGGCGCAAAGGTACAAAAAAGTGCGCAAATAGTTGCAGTTTCCGCTCAAAATTTGCCATTGACGGATTATCATAAGGCAGTAGATTATAATTACTTCGCGGTAAATGACGGCGGCCTGTATGCCCTCCGGAGCTCCGAATATCGAGCATATCAGAAACGAAATCCAGGCGAGGGCTCCGGCCACGATGAAATAATTGGGGAAGACGCCGGCGAGCCTTCGTATTGTTTTTCCGTCCCTGGTGGCAGCGAGAAGTGCGATGAGAAGGCGGCGGAGCAGGATATAGACTCCCGTCGCGGCAATCGAAATAAGGCATATTATGCCGGGGCTTGCCATTTCCAGGAAATGAGGGCTGTGGTACAGCGCTAGTCTCGCGGCTGAAATCCCGACCGGTACGATGAAAATGTAGAATATGGTGTTTCTCATCCGGTGGATGGAGGCGCTGTCTTCGATGTGGATGTTCTCTTTTACATTGATAAGGCTTCCCGCGAGCCTCGGGATGAGAGTGATGACGTCCGAAATGTTATAGATGATGAAACCGGCCGTGATTATTATCAGTATGCTGGCGAGAATTCCCATTTCAGTTACCGCGTCTTGCTTTGTATCCCATGTCCTGGAGAAGGGTTGTCACTCTGTCCCTGAAATCTCCCTGGATGAGTATGTCGCCCTCCGAGATGCTTCCGCCGACTCCGAGTTTTGTCTTGAGACTGCGGCCGAGGGCCTTGAGATCGTCTTCACTGCCTTTGAATCCCTCCACGAGAGTGACCTGTTTCCCGGCACGTCCCTTGCGGTCGATTCTCACTGTGAGGCGCTGACTGGAGGGCTCGGGGGTGCTTTCGGGCTCCTGAAGGTCCCTGTTTTGGTAGTTGAAATCCGGATTTGTGGAATAAACCACTCCCAATCTGTCTTTCCAGTCGTTATTCATAGCAAATATTTTTGCAAAGATAGCGGTTTTATTGGTATCTTTGTCGTTTATGGACAACAAGAAATTCAAAATCTACAACCGTATCTCGGCGGTGTTCGCATTTGTTGTGGCGCTGATTACATATCTTGCCACAATAGAACCGTCGGCTTCATTCTGGGATTGCGGCGAATTCATCGCCTCATCATACAAACTGGAAGTGGGACATCCCCCCGGAAACCCCGTGTTTCAGTTGTTCGGAAGGCTTTTCACCATGTTCACCGATGCCGCCCATGCCGCGGTGGCCGTGAATGTGATGAGCGCCCTTTGTTCCGCGCTTACCATCTTCTTCCTCTACCTGACCATCGTGTTCCTCGCCAAGAGGCTCGTGCCCAAAGGTGAAGACGGTCTCCGGAGCACAGCCGGGGCGATAACGATTTTCGCATCCGGACTTGTAGGCTCTCTTGCCTACTGCTTCTCCGACACCTTCTGGTTCTCGGCTGTGGAAGGGGAGGTCTATGGCATGTCATCCCTCTTCACCGCAATGGTGTTCTGGGCCATGACCCGCTGGTATGAGTGTGCCGACGAGCCGCATTCTTCGAAATGGATAGTTCTCATAAGCCTTCTGATGGGCCTGAGCATCGGCGTGCATCTGCTCAACCTGCTCACCATCCCGTGCCTTGTATTCATGTTCTACTACCGCCGCCGCGAAGACGGGAACTACACCGCGTTGGATTATCTGAAGATTTTCCTCATTTCGGTGGTGATACTCGCGCTGATACTCTTCTTCGTGATACCGTATCTGCCGAAAATCGCGGCCTACTTCGACCTGTTCTTCGTCAATGTGCTGCACCTTCCCTACAACACGGGAGCCGCAGTGTTCATGGCCGTCCTGCTGTATCTGCTTTTCCGCGGCATACTCACCACCTACGACAAGGGCAAGGTGTTCTGGAACACTGCACTGCTGTGCCTTACGACCATCGTCATAGGCTTCAGCATATTCACCATCTGCATCATCCGCTCCAGCGTCAAGACTCCGACCAACGAGTACCAGCCCGATAACCCGTTCACTCTCGTGAGGTATCTCGCCCGCGAGCAGTACGGCAGCAATCCTCTGATCTACGGGCAGTATTTCGATGCCCCCTATGAAATCGAGGACAATACATACTGGGCCCCTCTCGGCGGTAAATATGTCAAGGTGAAAGGCCCCGGCAAGGTGGTTTACAAGTCATCCGGCAAGATGCTCTTCCCCAGGATGTGGGACAGTTCCAACCCCCGCAGCGTGGATTTCTATGAAATCTACACCGGCGGCAAGGGCCAGAAAGTTGCGGGTGCCGACCATCGCAAGCCGACTTTCGGCGCCAACATGCTCTATTTCCTCGACTACCAGCTCAACTGGATGTACTGGAGATATTTCATGTGGAATTTCGTCGGACGGCAGAATGAGATTTGCGCCACCACTCCCGGCGACAACTTCGCCGGCAACTGGGAGAGCGGAATAGGCTTCCTGGACAATATCCGTCTGGGAGACCAGAGCGACGCCCCCGACTATCTTGCATCCAACAGGGCCAAGAACCATTACTTCTTCCTTCCTCTCCTTCTCGGACTGATCGGACTCTTCTGGCAGTTCTCAGGAGACCGCAGGGGATGCTGGCTCACCTTCCTGCTGTTCTTCATGACAGGAATCGCCATTGTGATGTACCTCAACCAGCCTCCGTTCCAGGTGCGCGAGAGGGATTACGCCTATGCCGGGTCGTTCTATGCGTTCTGCATCTGGATAGGCCTCTCTGTCCTCGCCATCTACGGATGGGTGGAGAACTTCTTCAAGAGTGAGGGAGCAAAGCGCTGCGCGGCTTCCTGCGCCGGCCTTCTATGCCTCGGAGTACCCGCGCTGATGGCCTGCCAGAACTGGGACGACCATGACCGCAGCGGCAGAGCCACCGCGGTTGAACTTGCGTACAACTATCTCAATTCCGTAGGCCCCGGCGGCATTCTGGTCACCCACGGCGACAACGATACCTTCCCTCTGTGGTACGCCCAGGAGGTTGAGGGCATCCGCACCGATGTCCGGATATGCAACACCTCCCTGCTCGGCACCGACTGGCACATAGACCAGATGAAATATGCCTGCAACGAGAGTGCACCCCTGAATCTCCAGGTGCCTCTGGAGCAGTATCTCTACGGCACCAACGAGTGGGTTCCCATCTATGATACCAGGGATACCGTGATGCCGCTCTCTACCGTGATGAAGATTTTCCGTCATCCCCAGGCCAAACTTTCCTACGGAGGCGGACTCAAGTGCGATTACATAGCCTCCCGCAAGTTCAGCATTCCGGTCAATAAGGAAAACTGCATAAAGTATGGCATTGTGCCTCAGAAGTATGCCGACCTTATTCCGGACGAGATAGTCCTCACCCTTCCCAAGAACAAGAACTATCTTTCCAAGCCGGAACTCTTCACTCTGGACCTGCTTTCCGGTTATGAGTGGGACCGTCCCCTGAACTTCCTGGCAATGGGCGGCGACATCAATGTCGGAATCAAGGAATACTTCATGTATCAGGGCTACTCCTACAAGTTCGTGCCCATCAAGAACTCGATGAGTTCGTCCAAAGTCGGATTCTGCGACCCGGACGAGATATACAACCTGATGACCGGTGTGTTCAAATTCGACGCACTCAAGCGCCCCGGATACCTTGTCGATCATCAGAATCTCTTCACATTCTGCGGAGTCATGTCCCACAGGCTGCTCTTTGTCAATGCCGCCAAGGAGATGATCAAGGCAGGCCGCAAGGACAGGGCCGAGGAACTTCTGGACCTCTGCATGGAAAGTGTGCCGGAGTGCAATTTCCCTCTCGACATTTCCTATGTCAAGACCTCCAACGAATATATGATTCTGGAGATTGTACGTCTGTACTATATGGTCGGAGCTTCTGAAAAGGCCCGTGACCTGGCAGTACGCTTCCTCGACAAGATGATGCAGACCAACCTGTTCTGGCTCGAGTTCTATGATCTCGCCGAGGACGATTTCAAGACATCTGCCGGAATAGTTTATTATGCCGCCGACATCCTTACCGAGTACGGCGACAAAGAAACAGCCGATGCATATGAGGGACGCCTGAAGTCTCTCATCAAGACAGCATCGTCGCTTTATACCGAAAGCAATTGATATGAGAGATTTCTTTTTGACAAATACGCTTTCCAGAAGGAAGGAGAAATTCGTTCCGGTACATCCGGGACATGTGGGAATGTATGTATGCGGTCCCACAGTGTATGGAGACGCACATCTCGGACACGCCCGTCCTGGTGTGACCTATGACACTCTGGCGCATTTCCTCCGCCACCTCGGCTACAAGGTCCGCTATGTCCGCAATATCACCGATGTGGGACACCTCGAACATGATGCCGACGAGGGCGAGGACAAGATTACAAAGAAGGCCCGTCTGGAGCAGCTCGAGCCCATGGAGGTCGTCCAGACCTATACTCTCCGCTACCACGAGGCCATGCGGCTTCTCGGAGTGGAGCCTCCCAGCATCGAGCCCCGCGCTTCCGGGCACATAGTCGAGCAGATAGAGGCGGTGAAGAAAATCCTTGCCTCCGGCTATGCCTACGAGAGTAACGGCAGCGTATATTTCGATGTGCGCAAATACAATGAGGACCATCACTACGGTGTCCTCAGCGGCCGCAATCTCGATGACACTCTCGAGGGTACCCGTTCTCTTGACGGCCAGAGCGACAAGAGAGCGCCTTATGACTTCGCGATTTGGAAGAAGGCCGAGCCGCAGCATATCATGCGCTGGCCCTCCCCCTGGGGCGAAGGCTTCCCCGGCTGGCATCTCGAGTGCTCGGTGATGGGGGAGAAGTACCTGGGCGGCGAATTCGACATCCATGGTGGCGGAATGGATCTTATGTTCCCCCACCACGAATGTGAGATAGCCCAGAATGTGGCTCTCCGCGGCACCGGCGGGGTGCATTACTGGGTGCACAACAATATGATCACCATCAACGGCCAGAAGATGGGCAAGTCTCTGGGCAACTTCATCACCCTTCCGGAACTCTTTTCCGGCAATCATCCGAAGCTCGACCAGGCCTATACTCCTATGACCGTTCGCTTCTTCATTCTTCAGGCCCACTACCGCAGCACCCTGGACTTCTCCAATGAAGCCCTTCTCGCCGCATCCAAGGGACTCAAGAGGATAATGCAGGCCTCCCGCGATCTCTATGCCATGGCCGATGCCGTATCAGTCACCCACAGGGGTGCCGCTTCAAGGGAATCCCTCCAGATAGCGCCGGAAGTCTGCAATGCGGACAATGCCGATATCAAGGCAATCTTCAACGATGTCTATGAGGCTCTTTGCGACGACCTCAACACGCCTGTTGCCATGAGCCGTCTCTTCGACGCCGTGAAAATCATCAACACTCCCGATATCAAGCTTTCCAAGTCCGATATAGAGACTCTTGTCCAGCTTTTCGACGACATAGTGTTCGGAGTGCTCGGACTGCGCGATGAAGATGCCGCCACTTCCGGCGATGCTTCTCTCGTGAACGGTTTGATGGACATGATTCTCGAAGGACGCAAGGCTGCCCGCGAGGCAAAGAACTGGGCTGAAAGCGACAGAATACGCGACAGCCTCAAAGCCCTCGGCATCGTAGTCAAGGACGGTAAGGACGGAGCCACCTGGTCTGTGGGATAATCAGTCTTTGGAGAAGAACTTCCACTTGAAGATAATCAAGTAGAACGCTCCGCAAGTCACACAGGAATCTGCGAAATTGAACACCGGCTCGAAGAATTTAAGAGGGGTGCCTCCGATAAAGGGCACCCAGGCGGGCCAGACTGTGTCAATCAGCGGGAAATAGAACATATCTACCACACGGCCGAACATGAAGGGGGCATAGCCTCCTGAGAAAGCATAGGCTACTGAGCTGTAAGTCGATGCCGAAAAAATCAGGCCGTAGAAAAGGCAGTCTATGATGTTGCCGAAAGCTCCGGCTGTAATCAGGGTAAGGCCGACGAGCACACCGGTGGGCGCACCTTTGCGCAGCAGTTTGTTTATCCACCACACCAGGAGCCCGCAGAGCACTATTCTGAAAAATGACAGACAGAACCTGCCCACGGCGCCGCCGAAGGTCATTCCGAAGGCCATCCCCTCATTTTCGACAAATGCAATCTTGAACCAGCTGAGTACATCAATGCTCTGCCCGAGCGTCATGGAAGTCTTGACCAGAACTTTTATGATCTGGTCAATGACAACCAGCGCCACTCCGAGTATTATCAGCAGTTTGCCTTTGGAGATCTTTTTCACTTGCCCTGTTTGTTAAGCATTTCCTTGGCTTCGATAGTCAAGGTGGCATGGGGCACAAGACGGAGGCGCTCCTTGGGTATGAGTTTCCCGGTCACCCTGCAGATACCGTAGGTCTTGTTCTCGATACGGACAAGAGCCGCTTCGAGATTCTGGATGAATTTGTATTGTCTCTGGGCCAGCTGGCTGGCTTCTTCCTTGGAAAGTGTGGCTGCTCCTTCCTCCATGGCTGTGAACATGGGGGCTGTATCGTCTATTCCGTTGCTGCCCTCATGACTGATGATGTTGCGGAGAGTCTTGTACTCGGCACGGGCTTTTTCAAGCATGTCGAGAATGATTTCCTTGAACTCCTGCAGTTCTTCGTCGCTGTAGCGGAGTTGCTGTTTTTCTTCTGCCATAATATTATAATCTGGTTACTTTGAGTGTTACTTCATTTTCATCCCACTTGACTGCCGTGCCGCCTTCGGGCGCTGTGGGAACTGCTTTGACTTCTTTTGCAAGAGTCTGGGCGGCGATGTATGAACCGAAGCCTTCGATTGCGCCCTCAATGTCCTTCAGGATGGCCTCGTCAGCGGCATAGACCTGCACATTTACGCGGTCGGTGACATCGAAACCGTTGTCCTTGCGGAGATTCTGGATGCGGTTGATGAGTTCGCGGGCGTTTCCTTCGCGGACGAGCTCTTCGGTGAGCGTTATGTCAAGGGCGATGGTCAGGGGACCGTCGCTTGCCACAAGCCAGCCCGGCATTTCGCTGGATGATATCTCATAGTCCGCAGGGGTCAGGGTGACATCTCCACCGGGAAGGTTGAGGGTATATGTGCCGGCAGCCTCGATAGCTGCGATAGTGGCCTGGTCGAGAGCGCCCATTGCGGCTGCGATGTCCTTCATCTGCTTGCCGTAGATTTTGCCGAGGGTCTTGAAATTCGGTTTAATCTTCTTGGTGATGAGCCCGGTGGTGTCGTGGATGAACTCAGCCTCCTTCACATTCACCTCGACAAGCAGGAGATTCTTCACCGCGAGAAGTTGCTGGCGCACTTTGTCGCTCAGTACCGGAATCACCAGCTTGCCAAGAGGCTGGCGGACCTTGATATTCACCTTGCGGCGGAGTGCGAGGACCATGGAGGAAGCTCTTTGGGCCAGCGCCATCCTATCTTCAAGGTCGCTGTCGATAAGGCTTTCATCATAATCGGGCATCAGTTCGAGATGCACGCTCTGGGCTCCGGGAACAAGGTCGAGATAGAGCCTGTCCATATAGAACGGGGCGATAGGAGCAGCGAGAAGGGCCACGGTGCGGAGAACTTCATAGAGGGTCTGGTATGCGGAGAGTTTGTCCTCCGTCATACCGCCGAGCCAGAATCTCTTTCGCCCGAGGCGCACATACCAGTTGCTCACATTGTCGCATACGAAATCCTGGATAAGGCGTCCCGCGAGGGTTACGTCGTAGTTTTCGTATGCCTGGCGGACATTCTTCACACGGGTGCCGAGCAGGGAAATGCTCCAGCGGTCGAGTTCGGGGCGGGATGCCACGGGAACTGCTGGAGTGGCGGGCTCGAACTTGTCCACATTGGCATAAAGCGCAAAGAATGAATATGTGTTGTAGAGCGTTCCGAAGAACTTGCGGCGCACCTCGTCCACCTCGGCCTCATCGAACTTGAGGTTGTCCCAGGGCTGGGAGTTGGTGAGCATGTACCAGCGGGTGGCATCCGGACCGTAATTGTCCAGAATCTTGAACGGATCGACTGCGTTGCCGAGCCGTTTGCTCATCTTGTTGCCGTCCTTGTCGAGAACGAGTCCGTTGGAAATCACTGTCTTGAAGGCGGGAGTGCCGCTGACCATGGTGTGTATGGCGTGGAGGGTGTAGAACCATCCGCGGGTCTGATCGACTCCTTCGGCGATGAAGTCCGCTGTGCAGCCGAAACCTTCGCCGCCAAGATTGCGGAGGCCTTCCTGTGCGAAAGGCATGGCTCCTGAATCGAACCACACGTCGATGAGGTCGCTTTCGCGCACCATCTTCTCGCCCTTGTCGCTGACGAGGAATATATTGTCCGCATAAGGACGGTGGAGATCAATCCTGTCATAATTCTCCTTGCTCATGTCGGCGGGATCGAAGCCCTTGTCACGCAGGGGGTTGGATGTCATAACTCCGGCTGCGACAGCCTTGTCTATCTCACTGTAGAGTTCGGCCACAGAACCTATGCATTTCTCGCTCTTGCCGTCCTCGGTCCTCCAAATGGGAAGGGGAGTGCCCCAGTAGCGGCTGCGGGAGAGATTCCAGTCCTGGATGTTCTCAAGCCATTTGCCGAAACGTCCGCTTCCTGTGCTCTCTGGCTTCCATGTGATAGTGTCGTTGAGGGCCATCATCTGCTCTCGTACCGCCGTGGCCTTGATGAACCATGAGTCCAGAGGGTAGTAGAGCACCGGCTTGTCCGTCCTCCAGCAGTGCGGGTAGGTGTGGACGTGCTTCATGATTCTGAAGGCCTTGCCCTGCTCCTTGAGCATCATGCAGATATCTATATCGAGAGTGGGAGCGTCCGGCGCGAGAGTGTCGTCATAGGCATTCTTCACAAAACGTCCCTGCCATTTTTCATATTCGGGATATACCCTTTCAGCCACATACTTGGGGTCGAGGTCCTTCAGACGATAGAACCTTCCGCGGGGATCGACCTGTGCCTGGGGGTCGCCGTTGAAATCAGTGACCATGAGTCCCGGGACTCCTGCGGCGCGGGCAACCTTCATGTCGTCGGCTCCGAAAGTGGGGGCGATATGCACAATACCGGTACCGTCTTCGGTGGTCACATAGTCACCCGGAATCACACGGAACGCGCCTTCGTCCGGGCGGAACCAGGGGATGAGCTGCTCGTAGCGGATGCCGACAAGGTCGCGGCCCTTGATGCCGTCGGCGACGATTTCGAAGGGAATCTTGTCACCGAATACGGAATTCACGAGGGCCTTGGCAAGCACATATCTGGCGCGGACACCGCTGTAGGGATTCTCGGCCTCGACAAGTACATAGTCGATGGACGGTCCCACGCACAGCGCCGTGTTTGAAGGGAGAGTCCAGGGAGTTGTGGTCCAGGCGAGGAAATAAACCCCGAGGCTGCTGCCTGCGAAGAGCTTTTCGGACGCCTCGTCGCGCGTCACGGCGAACTGCGCGGTGCAGGTGGTGTCCTTCACGTCACGGTAGCATCCGGGCTGGTTCAGTTCGTGGGAACTCAGACCCGTACCGGCGGCGGGGGAATAAGGCTGTATGGTCTTGCCCTTGTAGAGCAGGCCTTTGTCGTAGATTTTCTTCAGCAGATACCACAGGGTCTCGATGTAGCGGTTGTCGTAGGTGATGTACGGATCGTTCATATCGACCCAGTAGCCGACCCTTTCGGTGAGGTTCACCCACTCGCGGGTATATTTCATCACCTCCTTGCGGCAGGTGTCGTTGTAGTCGGCGATGCTTATCTTGGAGCCTATGTCCTCTTTGGTGATTCCGAGCTTCTTCTCCACTCCGAGTTCGACGGGAAGTCCGTGAGTGTCCCAACCGGCACGACGGTGCACGCAGTATCCGGTCATGGTCTTGTAGCGGCAGATGGAGTCCTTGATGGAACGGGCCATCACATGGTGGATTCCCGGCATTCCGTTTGCCGAGGGAGGACCTTCGAAAAAGATGAAAGAAGGTGCACCTTCCCTTATCGAGAGGGATTTCCCGAAGGCATCTATACTTTTCCAATGCTCGAGCACGCGTGAAGAGACGTCCACGAGATTTAGAGACTCATATTCCTTGAAAGTCATAATTATTTTGTAATTTCGCACTGCCTTTGTGCAGGTGCGCATTAAGGCGGCAAATATACGAATTTATAGCCGAAATTCAAAAATGAACATAGTTGACATAGTCATACTCGCATGCTTCATCCCCGCGTTGATCCAGGGATTTATCAAGGGTTTCGTAAAGCAGGTGGTGAGCCTTGCAGTGATATTCTTCACCTTCTTCCTGTCTTCGAAATTCTCCGTGCCCCTCGGGGAATATCTGACTCAGTACATCACCGTCAGCCCTCAGGTCATGAAAGTGATATGCTTCGTCATCATCCTGGTTGTCACCGGTTTTGTCCTCACTCTTGTCGGACGTCTCATCACTGGGACCCTCAGGGCCATCAGTCTCGGCGGAGTGGACAAACTTCTCGGAGCGGTCCTCGCTGTGCTTGAATACGCTTTCATCATCAGCATCGTGATAATGTTCCTTGCCATGCTCAACGACCATCTCGCGATAATCAAGCCTTCCGTCCTGGAGGATTCGTCGCTCTGGCAGCCCATGCATGACTTTGCATACAATCTGCTCTTCAACAAATTATTCCCCGCAATCCAGCAATGAAAATACTTTTGATAGAAACCAGCACGGACCTCTGCTCGGTGGCCCTGTGCGATGGAAACGCCGATATTATTGCCAGCCGCTGCAGTGACGCGCCGCGTCTTCATGCCTCAATGACTGCCGTGTATGTGCAGGAGGTTCTTTCCGAGGCCGGAATCAAGGCCGGCGACTGCGATGCCGTCTGCGTGAGCGAGGGCCCGGGGTCATATACCGGCCTGCGCGTGGGCGTATCGACTGCCAAGGGCCTCTGCTTCGGAGGTCGTGTGAAACTGCTTTCGGTCAGCACTCTTGCCGTTCTTGCGGCTCAGGGTCTGGGCGACAGGGGAAATGTGTTCAAGTACATAGTTCCGATGATAGATGCCCGCAGGATGGAGGTTTACAGCGCGGTCTATGACTCTTCTCTCCGTCAGATCAGCGCTCCCCAGCCGGTGATAGTGGACGGAAACTCCTACTCCGACCTGCTTGCCGGGGGAGAGGTTCTCTTTGTCGGTGATGCCGCCTCGAAATGTGAGGCTGTCCTGAAAAATCCCAACGCTTCCTTCCTCCAGTGCTGCCCCGAAGCTCCGGCGATGGCCGGCCTTGCGGTCGAGGCTTTCAAGGCGGGACAGTGGCGGGACGTGGCTTATTTCGAGCCCTTCTATCTGAAGGATTTTCAGGTGACTGAAAGTAAAAAGAAACTCTTCTGATGGATATTTCCTGGATAGATATCGCCACTTCTGCGGCCGGACTTTGTTGTGTGTTCCTTGCCGGGAGGGGAAGCCGGTACAATTTCTGGGTGGGGTATCTCTACACCGCCCTGCTGATAGTGATGTTCTGGCAGAAAAATGTCTATGCGAGCCTTCTTCTGCAACCGATCTCTCTTGGAATCAACATCCTTGGACATTACAGGTGGACTCATCCCCGCAAGGGTGAGGAAAGTTCGCGCAGCAGCACCGAACTGAGAGTGTCGGCGCTCTCCAATATCGAGAGGATTCTCATCGTCGGAGCGGTCTTTCTGGTCGCCTTCCTCTGGGGGTGGATGCTCGAAGCGATTTCCGGACGCATAGCCCCGGACCCCGTGCCCTACCTCGATGCGCTTGTCACCATCCTGATTCTCGCGGCACAGTATTTGTCCGCCCAGAAGAAGGTCGAGTGCTGGGTTTTGTGGATATTGGTCAATGTGACCCAATTGATTCTCCACATAAGGATCGGGAACATATTCATGCCGGTTGTCTGCGGCCTGTACCTCGTCAACGGCATCATTTCCTTCGTGAATTGGCTGAAAATGTATAGAAACAAAGCATAATATGACAGAAAAAGAGATATACCTTGCTCTTTCCGGAGTGACTCACCCCGCGAAGAACGACAAGTCCCTGGAGGCACTGGGGATGATTGACAGAGTGTCCTTCGAAGATGGCAAGGCCCGCGTGAGGCTTGCCTTCGACAAGCACCGCGACCCCCTTGCCGACTACCTTATCGGAGCATGCCGCGCAGCCCTGGTCGCTGCCGGAGCCGCCGATGCGGAAGTGACGGCGATAGTCAGGAATGAGGCTCCCGCGAAGAAACATGCCGGACTGGACCTCGGACTCGAGGAACTTTCCGGAGTCCGGCACATAATCGGTGTCGCCTCCGGCAAGGGTGGTGTCGGGAAATCCACCGTGGCAGTCAATCTCGCGATAGCCCTCGCGCGCGAAGGGTATTGCACAGGCCTTGCCGATGCCGATGTCTATGGTCCCTCGGTTCCGAAGATGACCGGTACTGAAGGCATGATTCCGGATGCCGTGCAGGAAGGAGACCGCGAGATTATCCTCCCCATTGAGAAGTACGGGGTCAAGTGGATGAGCATAGGCTATTTCGCCTCCCCCGAGCAGGCTCTCATCTGGCGCGGCCCCATGGCCTGCAATGCTCTCAAACAGATGATTCTCCAGGTCCGCTGGGGCGAGTTGGACGTGCTCCTTATAGACATGCCTCCCGGAACCGGCGACATCCACATTTCCCTTGTCCATGACATCCCTATGGAAGGAGCGGTGATAGTCACAACTCCCCAGAGTGTGGCTCTCGCGGATGTGGAGAAGGGTATAAACATGTTCCGCAACGATTCAGTCCGCAAGCCGATTTACGGCCTTGTGGAGAATATGTCCTGGTTCACTCCCGCTGAACTTCCCGGCAACAGGTACTATATCTTCGGGAAGGAGGGCGGAAATGCGATGGCATCCAAATACGGGATTCCTCTCCTCGGACAGATTCCCATCTTCCAGTCCATCTGCGAAGGCGGGGACAGCGGCGAACCGGTCGCTCTTCAGGACGGACGTCCCGACAGCGCGGCTTTCCGCTCCATAGCCCTTTCGGTTGCCGATATTTTCTGATTTCCATGTTCCGGCGCTGCCTCATGTGTCTTGTCCTGACGGGCCTTTGCATCGTGGCGGGGGCGCAGGGCGGCTCTGCGAAAAAATCTTCCCGGACCGCCCGTCCGGCGGTCAGCCCTGTATTCATGCAGTACTACACTGAAGGACGGGACACCATTTTCACCGAAACTCTCGACCCGGCAAGGGTCTGGGAACGCATGCCCCGCCAGAAAGGTAGGGCTTGGCGCGATTACTACCGTCTGGTGCACAATTTCGGGAAAGTCTATCCGTATGCCCGGGAAGCGGCGAATCTCATTGCCGAAGTGGACAGCACTCTGGCCGCGACGCCGATGAAGCCCGCAAAGCGGGAGAGATATCTGTCGGGAGTCCAGGACAGGCTTTTCAAGGCTTATGGCAAGTCGATGGTGGCGCTGACAGTGAGCCAGGGGGCGCTGATGATGAAACTGATTGACCGCGAGACGCATATTTCGACCTATGACATCATCCACGACTACCGCAACGGCATCGCCGCAAAGTTCTGGAGGGGAATAGGAAAACTCTACGATATCGACATCGAGTCGCACTACGATCCCGAAGGGGAGGATTATCTCATCGAAGAACTGATACAGGTATGGGAGTCAGGGAACTACGAATGGCTCTACTTCACCATCTTCGGCAAGGAACCCCAGTTGCCTGAGGTCAAGCCGGTTTCACTGAAAACAAGATAGGGGGATTCTTCAATCCAACTGTCAGTCATGGCAAGATGGCCGCATCCCGGGATGTCGAGCCGGACTGTGTCGTGGTAGTGGCCGAACACGAAATAATCCGCCGGCCCGTTTTCGGCGACGAACTTTTTGATGAATTTCACAAGACGCTCGCTGTCATCTCCCGCGAACACATATTTTTCATGCCTTGAAAGCCGGTTGTTCTTTGACCATGCGTTGCCCAGGGCGAACGCAAGCCGCGGATGAAGGGTGCTGAAAAGGACCTGGGCCAGTTTGTTGTGGAAGACCGAGTACATGACTTTGTAGCCGAACGGGAAAGGACCCAGCGAATCCCCGTGGCCGAGCACGAATTTCTTTCCTCCGATTTCTGTGACGAAAGGCTCCTGCAACTTCACTATTCCGAGTTCTTCGAAATAGTGATAAGTCCAGATGTCGTGGTTGCCGGGGAAGAAATACACTTTCACGCCGCTTTCGACAAGGTCCTGAAGCCTCGCGAGAATGCGCGTGAACCCTTTGGGCACCACATATTTGTATTCGTACCAGAAGTCGAATATATCTCCGAGCAGATACAGGGCATCGGTGTTTGCGGGGTCAATGTCTTTCAGAAACCCCATGAAACGCCTTTCGCGGTCCTTCGGGTCGTTGACATTGAGACCGAGATGCACATCCGATACGAACCAGGTCTTCTTCATTGTGATTTACGCGAAAATGAGTACCAGAATTCCGACAATAGCGCAGTAAATCGCGAACCAGCTCAGGCGGGCTTTCCTGACGAGGGCCACCATCATCCTGCATGCCGCAAGACCGCTGACAAACGCCGCGGCAAATCCGCATGCAAGGGCGGCGGCTCCGGTGGCGCTTGCGGCCATTTCTCCTGAAACCACATCCAGGAAAGTCTCGCCGAGGATGGGCACCAGCACCATCAGGAACGAGAACTGGGCCATGCTTTCCCTTCTGACTCCGCAAATGAGTCCGGTGGCGATGGTCGTGCCGGAGCGGGAAAGTCCCGGAATCACGGCGCATGCCTGTCCGAGGCCCACTATGAAAGCCTGGAGATACGAAATGCCGCTGCGGTGCCCTTTGTTCTCAGCATTGACTCTGCCGGCCCATTTTCCGAAATTGTCGGAAAGGAAAAGCAGCAGGGCCGTCACCAGAAGGGCGATTCCGACCACAGTGATGCTCTGGAAAAGAGCCACAACCTGGTCCTTGAAGAACATTCCCACCACAAAAACCGGTATCATTGACACGGCTATCTTGAGCAGGTAGTCAGTCTCGTCGTTGTATTTGAATTTGAAGAAACCCTTGAGAAGTTCCAGAATTTCCTTCCTGAACACGATTATCGTGCTGAGCACAGTGGCGCAGTGCACCACCACTTCGAACACAGGGTCGTCGGCCGCTTCGATGCCGAGGAGTTCCTTTCCTATTGCGAGATGTCCCGAACTGCTGACCGGGAGAAATTCAGTGAGACCCTGTACGAGTCCCAGCACTATCGCCTGCCACCAGTCCATCATTCCCCTTTTTTGTCAAAACTGCCCATTATGGCGATTATTTCAATTACAATTCCGCAGATGATTACAATCGGCGCGGCCACGAGGCGGCGGAAATCGAACATCGCATAGTTGAAGACGGCCGCGTCGTCGCTGCCGCCACCGGTCATGAGGATGAATCCCGCCACCATCACGAGAAATCCAACAATCAGGAATTTGATGCCCTTGCGGGTGAGAGCCATTTTTTCGTCCATATCTGTTATCGTTTTTTTCTAATAATACAAATCGTCGGCCCGGCTGCGGAGCAGTTTGTTCAGGACGAACAAAGTGCTTGCCAGACACAGCAGTACACCGGAGGCGAGTATGATGCCCATCACTTTCAGAAGTACATCAAGTGAGAATACACTCTGGAGAGCGGGAAGGGAACTTTTCACAAGAAGCAGGATGCCCACCAGCAGCAATATGGCCAGCAGGGAGGAAAACACCCCCTGGAAAAAGCCCTGGGCCATGAACGGCTTGCGGATGAAATGTCTTGTCGCGCCCACCAGGCTCATGGTCCGGATGGTGAATCTGCGCGCATAGACATTGAGTCTCACTGTATTGCTGATGAGTACGAGCGACACGGCGACAAGGAGGATGATCAGGGCTCCGAGCGCCACCGAAATTTTGCTGAGATTGGAATTGAGCGCATCCACAAGCGACTTCTGGTACACTACCTCATCCACTTCCGGCAGGGCTTCTATCTGTCTTCTGACTTCATCCACCTTGCCGAGGCTTACTGTCTCGGCGGTCATTGTCACATCGATGGAAAGAGGCACGGGAGCCGAGTCGAAAACAGTCAGGAAATCAGGGCCGAGTATTTTGGACAGTTCCTCGATGCCCTGCTCGCGGCTTATGAATTCCGTGGACTTTACCTGAGGCATCTTTTCGAGCCGTTTCTGCACATCCCTGGCTTTCTGCTCCTGGATTTCTTCGTGGAGCATCACTGAAATTTTCAGGTTTTCGCGGAAATATGTGGAAACCGTGTCCGCACTCACCATCAGCAAGGCTGAAATTCCGACCAGCAGAAGCACGAGTGTGATGCTGGTGACGGATGACAGCCAGGCATTGGCCAGCCTGCGCCCCATGAATTTATTTTCGGAATTGCCCGTCATTTCAACATACATGAATTTTATTTCGCAAAGTTAGAAAAAATTCGTATATTTGTAGTGAATTGTCTTTATTAAAACGGAACCT
>JAKSKQ010000110.1 GCA_024401675.1 Bacteroidales bacterium
CGGTGACACCGCCGAGAACCTCAAGGCCGCCGCTGACGGAGAGAACTCTGAGTGGACTGATATGTACGAAGGCTTCGCAAAAACAGCCGAGGCTGAAGGATTCGATGAACTCGCAGCCAGATTCCGCCTTGTGGCAGCCATCGAGAAACGCCACGAGGAGCGTTACCGCGCACTTCTCAAGAACGTTGAAACAGCCGAGGTGTTCAAGAAATCTTCAGTGAAGGTTTGGGAGTGCCGCAACTGCGGTCATATCATTGTCGGTGAGGCAGCCCCGGAGATCTGCCCTACCTGCAACCATCCTCAGAGCTATTTCGAAATTTCCGTCGACAATTTCTAGCATTCAGAACTCACCAGAG
The DNA here is from genome assembly GCA_024401675.1 of Bacteroidales bacterium. Lineage (GTDB taxonomy): Bacteria > Bacteroidota > Bacteroidia > Bacteroidales > UBA932 > Cryptobacteroides. The sequence continues at coordinate 357 of JAKSKQ010000110.1, forward strand.
GCTACGTACACCATATTTTTCAAAAAGGGCTTTCTACACAAGCAGAAGGCCTTTTTTCTATTCCGGCCCGTACGTAGTCTCCCGTATTTTCGGAGACTACGTACGCTCTTCTCAACATCCATATGGTTTCACATATATTCAGAACCCGTTTTGAAATGGTTAAAGAATTTGATTATAGGATTTTTTCTTGTATTTTGGTCCCGAAAGAGGGAGCGTAGCCGTAGTTACGTGACCGAATGAAACAGGTTCTTAGCATCTACATTATGACTCTGACCCTTCTCATATCCGCATTTCTCACAATCAATCCCCTGATTCCGATGACTGCCGTCACAGGCAGGCCGGACAGGCGGGACGTGACCGAAATGCTCTGCGACTATAAAAAGGTCGGCATCGAGCAGTTCCTGATTTATCCCCGCAGCGGACTGGAGATAGAGTATATGAGCAAGGACTGGTTCCGCTTCTGCCGCGATTGCATAGAGGTGGCGGATTCCCTCGGGATGAAGGTCTGGCTCTACGACGAGTTCAACTGGCCGTCCGGGCGCTGCAACGGGCAGGTGACCGCCGACGGCAATGAGGACTGCTACCCGAAGGTTCTGTATTTTGACAGGCAAGCGGACGGCAGTTACACCACAAAAGTCGAACTGAACAAAGTGAATGCCGACATTCTGGATCCCAGGGCTGTATCCAGATTCCTGAAACTCACCCACGAAAGATATTATGCCGAATTCGGCGAATATTTCGGCAACGTGATTCCGGCAATATTCACAGACGAAATCCTGGGATACAGCACCATCCCCTTCGACAAAGAGCATTTCGGCATCACCTGGTATGACGGGCTGGAAGAGGATTACCGGCGTGAAAGCGGTGGCCGCGACCTTCACTCCGACGTGGAGGCGTTCCTGAACGGAAAGCCATACGGCAGACTGTGGGAATGGTATTACGCCGTGTATGGCGACAGAATGCGACACACCTACGTGGAGGCATTGAACAGCTGGTGCGAGAATCACGGAATCAAGCTCACGGGGCATCTCATGTACGAGAAGTTGTACAAGGGTGCTCGCTGCAACGGCAACAACCTCAAGATGCTGAAAGTGTTCGGCATCCCCGGATTCGACGAGGCCAACAGCGACCTGGACATCAATGCCCGGGAAATGGAGATATCCGGGCTCGCTCTTGTGCAATATGCCTCAAAGGGCAAGACGGACGCAATGTGCGAGATGTATTCCGTCGGGCCCGCAGACCTCACGCTCTCCCACCAGCGGCAACTTATGTGGATGTGCTCCGCCTTCGGTGTCAACAATTACATAGTGGCGGTGGCCGCTATGGATGCGAGAGGCAACAGGGACAAGGGGGACTGGTACTTTCAGAGCGGGCGCACCCAGCCCTGGTTCGATTACTACAGGGAAGTCGGGCCTGAAGCCGTCCGCGCCGCGGAATTCGCCCGGAAGCCCTATACTCCGAAAGTTCTGGTGAGGGTCCCGTCCCGCTATTTCGGAAGCCTCGACAAGACTCCCGCCTTCGAGGAACAGGGCAAGCAGTACCTGCGTTTTCTGGAAGCTCTCCTCAGCTGGCAGATACAGTTCTTCCTGCTCGATGAAGATGAGGATGCCGCCCCCGGCCTGCCCGTTCTCGCCTTCGGCCCGGACGGCTTTTATGTGGAGGAAGACGAGGCAAGATTCCACAATCAGGATGAATATATGGCCCACATCACGGCTCTCACCCCGCGTGACATAGTCGTGAAATCAGCGGAGACTGGAGAAGAAACGAGAGATGTCATGGTCCGGCGCTTCGATGACGGGTCGGTCATTCTGGTTGATATGACGGACAATG
>JAKSKQ010000111.1 GCA_024401675.1 Bacteroidales bacterium
CAACGGCAATCTCTGGATTCCATTCTCGGGATACCGCAGCGGAAACAGCACTACGGCCGCATTCTCCAATGTGGGCAGCGTCGCCAATATGTATTATTCAGTGGAATACAATTCAAAATACATAGATATGGGAGACAACGCCACTGTCCGTTCCTCTTATGTCACGAAGTCCGGCGGCGGTCAGCATTTCGCCTACCCTTCCGACGCCCTTACCGTAAGATGCCGTGCTTATTGATGATGCACACCCAACTATGATTATGAAAATGAGAAAGACATATACGATTATTTTTGCCGCGGCACTTTCCCTTCTTTGCGTTTCCTGCGCAAAGGGGCAGTTCAGCGAGCGTTCCGTCGCACCTTCGGACCTTGACAATATGGGGGTAAGCTCCCAGGTGCAGGCTTTGGCCAAGGATGCCAACCAGTTGTTTGTCAACATCACGGCACCGGCCGCTTTCACCAAGGCTGCAGCCGGGGACGGATCGGATGCGGTTGACGCCGAAGTAGAGTTCGTCTCATACAGAAAGGGAAGCAATCCTTCGATGAGTTCACCCCTTGAAGATGCCATGAATGGCACGAAGGCGGTCTTCGACCCTATCACCACGACTTCCCTCACCGCCAACTTCCTCCGAATAGACCAGAAGGTGGGCGAGTCCGGCCTGGCTCTTGACGAGTGGCCGACCTGGAACAACGCCAAGGTCATACAGGCCTCCACCATTTCCAATCCGGACAATGCCGACAACATCCACTACCGCGGAGTCGTTTTCGCCCCTGCCCAGGCCTACAATATCCGTGTGTTCGGACCGGAAGAAGCGCGCGACACCGTATTCTACCACAGCCGTATGGTGGGCTTCCATCCGATGGTATGCCCGGTACCGCGCAGCGGGGAGCTCGTATCCACCATTTATTTCAACAATCCTATTTATGCCGCGAACCTCGCCACTGTAGGCGGCGGCCACGGAGTGGTGTTCAAGAATGCCCTCGACGGCCGTACCGATCTTATGATGTCCAACTGCGGAGACGCCCAGCGCTGGCACTTGAAAACCTTCGGTGGAAAGAACATCCACTACAAGGCCACAGTCAAGAGTGCCGATATGATTGACTACTCCTACAGTATGCCTTTCGGCCACAATGATGATCCTGAATACGCAAATCCATTCTTCTTCAAGCACTACCTCAGCGCAGTGAGAATCTGGGCTATGGTCGATCAGTCCGGCGACGGAGAGCAGAGAGCCGTGAACCTTCAGTCCTGGGGTCAGATACAGAGCATATCCGTCCTCGAACAGCCGTCCACTGTCACCGTCTCCATTCCTGACGAGCCGACTACGGCCATAGTTATGGAGTCCGACGGCTCCGGACGCATCCGCCACGAGGAAGACGGTTCGGTTATGGTGAACAAGAGCAGCCTCGTCTTCGGTGCCTCATCCAATTGGACCGACTTCACCAATATGCCCATCTGCGGAGAGAAATTCTACGGGGAAACTGACGTGAACCATCCGGATGCCGAGGAAACCACAATATATCCGGTGGATATGACAAAATACGCCAATTCGGCAAAAATGGAAATGACCTATCTGGGATATTTCCTTGTCAAGCCTTGCGGAAGCGATGACGAGATTATCCTTGCCATCAGGACGGCCGGCGGCATCTACCGTGCCAAGATTCCGGCACTTTACAGGCACGAAGACGAATCGACGGAGAACATATTCAAGGAGGGCAATGTCTATGATGTAGTGCTCAACCTGCGTACCGCCGGAACTTTCACCGAATTCATCGAGAATGAGGACGAGTCCGAATATGAGAACCTCTCGCCCTATGACAATCTCAACGGCACCTACAAGTGCTCCAATTCCTATATCATCGATTATTCGAAGGTGCTTGAAAAGCAGGCCAGCGGAAATGCGGGTTACTGTTTCATCGCCAGTATGATGGGTAACGGACCCGACGGAGTCTTCTCCGACGGAAACACTTCGTTCCCCACTGCCGATGCCTCCATCAAGGGAATTGCCACTGCGAAGCTCATCTGGTCATCATCCCCGGACCTCATCTCCAACGTCCAGCTTCAGCA
>JAKSKQ010000112.1 GCA_024401675.1 Bacteroidales bacterium
TTGGCCGATTTCCTCAAGAAAAAGGGAATCACCGATGAAATCAATCCTACGTCAAAAATATCGGCAGATACTTTCGACCTGATTGCCAAGGAATTCGGAAAAGAGCAGCTTATCAAGGAGCAGTCCCTGAAAGTTGCCATCAAGGTCAAGGAGATAACTGAAAAAGGTGCCGTCAAGGAGACCAGGGACGAATATGACCCAGGCAAGGAAGTCATCATCAAGACCAATGTTCTCACAGAGAAGAAAAAGAAGGCTGACACTCCCCAGCCCTCCCCTGCACCTGAGATCAAAAAGTCCCAGCCTGTCGTACCGGAACAAAAGGATGAGCCCAAACCCGACATCAAGATTGTAGGGAAAATCGACCTGGACCGCAAGCCGGCCCCGCAGCCCGTCAAAGAGAAAGAAACGGCACCTGTCGCGGAGAAGACCCCGACCCCGACTCCGGCTCCGGCTAAGGTTACCGAACCGGTTCCGACCCCGGCTGTAAAGGAGGAGAAGCCTGTAATCGAGCATATCGAGACCAAAGTGGAAAAACTTGCCGGACCGAAAATCGCCGGCACGATAGACCTTTCGCAGTTCGAGAAGAAACCTTCAAGCTCCCAGAACAAGGACAACAACCGCAAGGACAAGAACAAACGTGAGAGAATTCACAAGGGCGGACCGGCAAAGGTGGACGTCAACGACCCCCGCAACAGCGCAAATGCCAAACAGAGCGCAAACCGTTTCAACGGCAATAACAAGAAAGACCGGTTCAAGGCGGTACATCCCGAAATAGACAGCGACGAGATACAGAAGGTCATCAAGGAGACATACGCAAGGATGACCGAAGGCCACGGCAAGACCAAGACTTCAAAGCACCGCCGTGAGAAACGCGAGGAGATTGCGGAGAAGATGCAGGAGGAGGCATTCCGTCAGGAAATGACAAGCAACGTTCTGAAGGTGACGGAATTCGTTACCGTCAACGAGCTTGCGATTCTTATGAACAACACCCCCGTCACAAAAGTCATCGAAGCCTGTATGAACCTCGGGCTTATGGTTTCCATCAACCAGAGGCTTGATGCCGAGGCCCTTGTGCTCGTGGCTGAAGAATTCGGATACAAGATAGAGTTCGTCACGGCCGAAATACAGGATGCCATAACTCAGGAGGAGGACAGGGAGGAAGATATGATACCGCGTCCGCCTATCGTGACCGTAATGGGACACGTGGACCACGGCAAGACTTCCCTGCTCGACTACATAAGGAAATCCAACGTGATTGCCGGTGAGGCAGGCGGAATCACCCAGCACATCGGTGCCTACAACGTGAAACTCTCGGACGGACGCCACATAACGTTCCTCGACACCCCCGGACACGAAGCCTTCACCGCGATGCGAGCCAGGGGAGCCAAGGTGACAGACCTTGCCATCATCATCATTGCGGCGGATGACGCGATAATGCCGCAGACAGTCGAGGCCATCAACCACGCCCAGGCCGCTGGTGTACCTATGATTTTCGCAATCAACAAGATAGACAAGCCGGGCGCCAATCCTGACAAGATCAAGGAACAGCTCGCAAATATGAACATCCTTGTCGAGGACTGGGGCGGCAAATATCAATGTCAGGAAATCTCAGCGAAGAAAGGCATCAACGTGGACAAGCTTCTTGAGAAAGTTCTTGTGGAGGCGGACCTTCTTGAATTGAAGGCGAACCCCGACAAGAATGCCGTCGGCAGCATAATAGAATCCTCCCTTGACAAGGGCCGCGGATATCTTGCGACCGTCCTGATTCAGGGCGGAACTCTTCACGTGGGAGACCCCATCGTCGCAGGTTGCTATGCCGGACGCGTGAAAGCGATGTTCAACGAACGCGGACAGAAACTGAAGGAAGCAGGTCCTTCCACCCCTGTATCTGTTCTCGGCCTGTCCGGCGCACCGACTGCGGGTGACACCCTCAATGCAATGGATGATGAGAAAGAGGCGCGCGACATTGCCAACAAACGCGAACAGCTCATCCGTATCCAGGGCATCAAGAC
>JAKSKQ010000113.1 GCA_024401675.1 Bacteroidales bacterium
ATCGCGGGATATACGGAAGTCCATGCCGCAGATGCCGTTGTAGTGGACTGCATCGAGGATTTTGCGCGCATAGGATTCGATGACGGGACATTGGACCTTCACCCGGTCTGTCGATGGTCCCTGGCCGCGATTGCCCAGACTTTTGTAACAGCCGGTGAAGAACCGGCCGCCCCATCTTATGGCATCGACACTGTAATCTTCGCCGTCTATGAACTCTTCGATGAGGAAGCGTCCTCCTTTTTCATGATTCATCAGATTGACCACGGCCTCCCTGGTTCTGGGCCGGTACACGCCGCTGCCACCGAAAGAACGGTCCCTCTTGAAAATCACATCCGCCCCGGAAGGAATATCATCCGCAGTATTGTAAAAGGCCGGTTGCGGAATCCCGAGCGAGGAGACAAGAGAGCTGCTGTCAACCTTACTGTCCAGAAGCCTTATTTTGTCCTCACTTTCGACGATGGCAGTGACACCGTCCGGCAGCTCACCCTTCATCCGGGAAAGCGCCAGCGGATGTCCTATCGGGATGATGAAGGACGGAAGGAACTTATCGACAGCCCCCTTCAGCGCCCTTCTGTATCCGAATTCATCCTTGAATGTGTTCTGCGGGAACGGCACGGATTCCACAGTCAGGGAATGTTGTCTCAGATTCTCCGCCACGACATCAGCTATGCCTCCCATCGATCCTATCAGCAGAACATCAGCAGACATTTCAAATGAAAAGGCGTCCAGGGATTATTACATGGTGGTTGGCGAAGGAATGCTTGAGGAAGTAGTCTTGGGATCCGGGCGCTTCCACAACTATCTGGGTGCGGCACAGATTTGCCTCGGACTGGTTTCTGAGGATTCTGCCGGGAATCACGGCGATGTTTTCCAAATCCGGAGACAACTTTGCGATAGTGATTTCTTCGAGCGGGAGTTCGGCTTTTATTGCTGTGCCTATGCCGGACTCGAAATGGGTGTCATAGGTGTAGGCTCTTGTCATCGACAGGGGCACGGTGCAGTGGGCGAAGAGCAGTTCGTCGCCGGTAATTCTGCTGAGGTTGCACTGGAACCCGGGGCAGCCGGTCTTTTCCTTGGCTATCATCATCGTGAACAGGGTGGGAATGTCACCTTCACAGCTGGATGTTATCCCTTCGCTGTTGAGACGCGCCAGTGCAAGACAACCGGTGTTCCCGATGCTGTCCAGCAGGTCGAAGCACCTGAGCGTAAGAGCATCAAGTCTGTACTTGTCAGTTATATGTTTCAGCTCCTCATAAACCGCTTCGGAACCCTTGAATGAGCGGAGGTCGCAGTCGTGGCTTCCGACCTCGCGGATCAGTTCATCTATGGGGACATCCACCATCTTCACATTGAGTCTGCGCTCGGCAAGGGCATAGTCAACTTCCGAAGAAATGAGCCAGTCGGAGGGCGCTCCTATGACACCGACTCTCTTTCCGCCGAGATTCACGGGCGGAAGGGGCCTTGTCATCGACGATCCTTCGCTCTGACCGGCTTCCCCGCGAATACGTCTTGCAATATAGTCTGCGCTGCCGTGAAGAATTTCACCCTTGCCACCGTTAATGTTGATATACGAGAGTATCTCCATCGCGGCGGCCAGTGAATTTTCCTTGCCGCTCGTCAGAAGCCTGATTTCTCCACCGAGGCCAAGAGAGCGGAATACTTCTTCAGAGCCGCCTGTCCTGACATATATGATTTTATTATCAACCTTGTCATAGGTTGCAAAGTCTTCCTTGAAGTCGAAGTCCTCCCCGAGATTCTTTTCGATTTCCTTGATGAAAGGTTCATCTTGCGGGCTGGGGAGCCCCCTGTGGAGGGATGACGCGATTGAGAACAGTGATATTGACATAGCAGAACTGATTTTTCTTCTGCTGCAAAGATAAGATGTTTGTGAGGAAAATAA
>JAKSKQ010000012.1 GCA_024401675.1 Bacteroidales bacterium
CGCGGGCAATGGCCACACGCTGCTTCTGGCCGCCGGAAAGCTGGTCCGGGTAGTAATATGCCTTCGAGGCGAGCCCCACAAGGTCCAGAAGTTCCATACCCTTGGAAAGGGCCTCCTCCTTCTCCTTCTTCAGAAGACGTATTGGAGCGAAGGTCACATTCTCAAGCACTGTCCTGTCATTGAAAAGATTGAACGACTGGAACACCATCACCATTTTCCGGCGGAGAGCAGGGACGTCGGCATCGGGTGAGAGAATATCGTTCCCGCCGACAAGTATGCTTCCGGTATCGGGAGTTTCAAGAAGGTTAAGACATCTGAGGAATGTGCTCTTTCCAGTACCGGAAGGGCCTATGATGCTGATTACCTCTCCTTTGCGTATGGTGGCGCTGACATCTTTCAAGACATGGAGAGTGCCTCCGAAAGTCTTGCTCAGATGCGAAATTTCCATTATGACGTCGCCTTTCTCCACTGCTGATGAAGGGTTGCCTTTGTTTTGGCGGCGGCGCCTGTTCCCGGTGACGATGACGGCAACTGCACACAGACCCGCAAGGACAAGAAGTCCGACCACATAGGGCAGGGACGATGCTTCTGCCTCTTCTGCAACTGGTTGACCTTCCTTATCTATAACGACATAGACCAATGTGCTCTCGAAATAAGGCACCATTGTGAGCATTTTCTCCCTCTCGGCAGTCTGGCTTATCGAACAGGCTGCCATATCCGCCTTTCCTGCCACGATGCTTGGCAATATGGACCCGAAGTCGGAATTGATGAACTTCACCGGACGGCCGATTTTCTTCGAGAAAAGCCTTAATAGTTCGATTTCGTATCCGTCGTATCCATCATTGCTGACGAATTCCATAGGTGGCATTGTGGCCATAATGGAAACCGTCAGCGGCTGCCCGCTTGTCGGCATATCGGGGATGTCCCTATGTGCTTTCTCAAGATCGCAGGTCTGCCACCGTGAGAGAATCTCCTTGTGGGCTCCTGTAGAATCGAGCTCGGCGATGAAATCCCTGAACTGCACGGAAAGAGACTTGTCGCCAAGAGGAAAACAGGCTGCTATCGGCATCGGGGGGACACTTGACGGTATGAACCTCATTTGGGGATGCTCCCTGGCTGGCATCATTGCCACTATATCATCCAAAAAGACAACTTCTGCCTTTCCCGTCAGCAGAGCCTGTATGGCGTCCACATCATTATTGAAGGACATAAGCTGCGAAGACCTCAAATGATCCAGTACATACTGCTCCGCAATCGAGCCCTGGATGACTGCAATCGACCTGCCGTCAACGTCCTGTTCGCTGAGAATCTGTCCACCTGTGGAAGAGGACGCGCAGGATGTCATTAAAAATGCAAAAAAAGGAACCAGAAGTCCCACTTTCCCGATTTTATGCTTGCGGGGCTTTGAAAGGGAACTCAGGAGAAGTCCGATCAGCCATGCAATAAGAAAATATACCAGAGCAATGGATATGAGCGGGAAAAATGCATCAAAGGTCCTGGACCTTATCATATCCGAAGCCTTGGTCATGTCAATCACCGCCACATATCCCACAATCGAGGTGCTCTTGAGCAGGCTGACAACTTCTCCCTGATACACTGGGATGACCTTCCGCACTGCCTGAGGAAGCACGATGAGAAAGAAAGTCTGGACTTTGGAGAAGCCCAGTGACAAGCCGGCCTCGGTCTGTCCGCGGTCAACTCCTTCGATGCTGGTACGCAGCATTTCGCACATATATGCCGCCGTATTCATGGCAAATGTGATGATTGCCACCAGCACTCCGGACGCATGTGCCGGAGCGAGAACGATATAATACATGATCATCAGCAACACCAGTACCGGAGTACCGCGCATCAGATCGATGTAAAACCGTGCAAAGGCACGCGGAAAGCTGTGCCTGCTCATTCTCATCCAGCATATCAGTCCTCCGATCAGAGTTCCGAGCAGAACGGCGAAAAAAGTGATGATCAGTGTGGATTCAAGACCATCCAGGATAATCGTATAACGGTTATCCTGGATGAAATTTATTGTGAAAGAATGAACTATCGAGTCCCAGATTCCCACGGACAGCATATAGGCCAACTTATTTTGATCTCTTTACAGAGTAGAAAGGAGTATTGTACGTAAGAATGAGATATCCGTTCTTTTCTCCGAGGATGAGTTTTGTGCCGTCGTTGTCCACAAGGTAAGTGACAGTCTCTTCGTCTTTGGCTATCTGGTGATAGATGATGTTGAGGATGACTGATACATCGTTGTACATCGTTTTGACATCACCGCCGGCAGGAACTTCGACAATAAGTTGTCCCAGCATACCTTCCTTGATGACATCAAGGTAATTGATGCTCACGAAAATGTCAACTCCCTGGCAATTGCCCTGAAGACAGTTGCGATCGTGATTGTAGGTGTAGCCTTTCTTGGCAATTTCCCTGGTGACATTGGCATAAGGTGAATTGAGATCAATGCCGTCGAACTCGAATGCACCGGCGCAAAGAGAAGAAGCCAGAAGCGCCATGGCAAGAATGATTTTTTTCATAACGGATATAGATTGTATTTACCGTGCAAATATAAAAATATTCCGCGAAATATGGTGCTTCCGGTTATTGTGCTCAGACGTTCCTGCTGTTTTCGTATTCTCCGAGACGGAGGTATTCCGAAAATAACTTCATGTAGTGGTCGTGGCGCTCGGAATCAGGCGTGTAGGTTCTGCCGAAAGGAGCGCCCATCGCTTTCTGTGCGGCGGGAACATCAGGGTGTACTCCGGCGGCAACGGAAGCGAACATCGCAGCTCCAAGGGCACAGGCCTGGCTTGTCTGGACCACCGCAATCGGCATTCCAAGTACATCGGAGAGAGTCTGCATCACGAAGGGTGATTTCAGCGAGATGCCTCCGATGGCAATGATGGAGTCAATCTTCACACCTTCGGATACAAATCTGTCAATGATTGCCTTGGAACCGTAAGCAGTGGCTTCGACAAGGGCCTTGAACACCATCGGAGCAGTTGTGCCGAGGGTAATTCCCGCGATTGCGCCCTTGACATTCTGGTCAGCATCGGGAGTACGGCGTCCGTTCATCCAGTCCAGAGCCAGAACTGCTGAATCATCATCGGAAAGTTTTTCGGCCTGCTCGGAAAGACGTGCTATGACCTTGCCCTCGATTTCTTCACGTTTTTCAGGTACGAATTCATCAACGGTCCACATAAGGAAATTCTTCAACCATGCATAGAGGTCACCGAATGCGGACTGTCCTGCCTCGAAACCGATCATACCGGGCATCACCGAGCCATCGACCTGACCGCATATTCCGGAAATCTGCTTTGTGGCATAGGATGTATCATCACTGACAAGTATGTCGCAGGTGGAAGTTCCTATGATTCGGGTAAGCACGTTGGAGGAGATGGATGCACCGACCGCTCCGACATGGGCGTCAATCGAGCCGAGACCGACCTTGACCGTGGCGGGAAGACCGAGACGGGCTGCAAATTCAGGAGTGATGGTGCCGACGCATTTGTCGGCGGTATGGCTCCCGGTGTAGAGATGCTCGCGCATGGCACCGAGTGAGGGGTCCAGCGAGTCGAGGAACTCTTTTGACGGAAGTCCGCCCCACTGCTCTCTCCACATTGCCTTGTGGCCTGCAGTACAGCGGCTTCTGGGCATTGTTTCCGGCTTGGTATTGCCGGTCAGCACTCCGCTCATCCAGTCGCAATGCTCGGTCCAGGACCAGGCCGCTTCGCGGACATCCTTGTTGGTACGGAGGATGTGAAGTACCTTGGACCATGCCCATTCAGCAGAATAGGTGCCGCCGGAATATGATGTGTAGTCGGTTGTCCATGAATGTGCGAGAGCATTGATCTGCCCCGCCTCAGCTTTTGCGGTATGGTCCTTCCAGAGCACGAACATCGCGTCCGGACACTCCTCGAATCCTTTCGTAAGAGCCAGAGGGGTGCCTTCCCTATCCACCAGAACAGGAGTGCTGGCAGTTGTGTCGAAAGAGATTCCGCAGATGCCTTCGACCACCTCGGGACTGACCTGAGCGAGAGTATCCCTGACAACTTTTTCCAAAGACTCCAGATAATCAAGGGGATGCTGTCTGTAGCGATCTGTCTTGGGGTCGCAGTACAATCCCTTGGCCCATCTGGGATATTTACATTCTGCTGTGGCGATTTGTTCGCCTGTTTCACAATTGACCAGGAGTGTCCGGCAGGAATCCGTGCCGTAGTCAACTCCGATTACATACCTGTTCGTTTTCATATTTTAAATTTAACTGTGTTTTAACGGTTTAGCAAAACAAATCCAAAGTTATGCTTTTTATTTCATATATTTGCCCTCGAAACTGAAAATATTTCAATTATGTCAAAAGCATCATCAACTCTGGCATTCCTCATCGGAGGAGCCATCGGCGCCGCGGCGGTCTATCTCACTTGCACGGACAAAGGTAAAGCAGCCCTCGACAAGGGTGTGAAGTTCATCGACGACCAGTTGAACAAAGCTTCTGAGGCGGCGAAGGACGCCTGGGGAGAGGAAGTACCCGCTGACGCAGAGTAGTCTTTCATGGAAACGGGAAACAACACATCGGACATCCGTCACTATATAGATGTCCGTCTGGACGAGTTCAGGCTCAGGATATCCAAAGGCATATCATCCGCCCTGTCGCAGATATTCTCCATTCTGCTGATATCTCTGACAGCGGTGCTCCTTTTCGGACTTCTGGAATATGCTCTTCTCCAGTGGCTCAACGGTATTCTCGGTTCCCCCTGGGGAACTCTAATAGCAGCGGGAGTGGCCTCAGTTGCCATCGTCATCCTTTATCTTTTGAGAAATGTACTGCTGGCCAAGTCTTTGGGCCGGGTTGTCTCCGGCGCTCTCGGAGTCCGTACCAAGGATGTTTCAAAGCAGCTGACCAGACTTTCCGATGAAAGGAAGCAGATGGAGAGCAAATTTGAGAACGGAACTTCGAATCTTGTCAGCAATGCGGTCAGCTCAGTCGTATTCGCGGCCTGGGCAATCCGCAAAGCCAGGAAATTTTTCCGTTAGGAATATTCAGGCGCAGTCAGGTCATCCGAAATGAGAAAGGAGAGATATCTGGAAATACTGTCGTATGTCGGAGATATGATCCGCGGCACCAAATGGGAGGGAAATGTCCTTGCCGTGGGCGGGTGTGTCCGTGACGACATAATGGACCTCGAAATCAAGGATATCGATTTCTGCGTCACACTTGAAAACGGAGGCTGCGACTTCGCGCTCTGGCTCTACGGCAAGGCCCTTACCCTCGGAAAGCCGTTGCTTTTCAGGGATTTCGGCACTGCAAAACTCCACCTCGCCGCATTTGAGGACACCGAGCTGGAATTTGTCCAGACCAGAAGGGAATACTATCCTGACAGGTCCTCGCGCAACCCCGGAACAACTTTCGGTACTCTCGCCCAGGACTGCTTCAGACGCGATCTTACCATCAACTCCCTATACCGCAACATTTCCACCGGAGAAATCCTCGACCTCACTGGAAAAGGCCTTGAAGACATAAGTAATCATGTGATAAGGACCACCCGCGACCCGGATCCCGTCTTTGACGAAGACCCGCTGCGCATACTGAGGTGCATACGTTTCGCCAGCCGCTTCGGTTGGGAAATAGAGAAAGGCACATTTTCCGCGATGACCCGTCAGGTGCCGAGAATGGCTATTCTGACCAAGGACAGAATCGCCGACGAATTGACGGGAATGCTCTGTGGCGCACATCCGGTGATGGCAATGGAGTTGCTCCGAACAAGCGGGGCCCTGCACTATGTACTCCCCTGCCTTGAGGAAACCGTCGGCATGACGCAGAACTTCTACCATTTCGGAACTGTCTGGGAGCATACAATGGCCGTGCTCGGCAACATGAGCGACAATTCGCCGCAAATGCGTCTGGCAGCCCTGCTCCATGACGCCGGCAAGCCCTCATGCCGCACCGTCGATGCAGAAGGAACCGTACATTTCAAGGGACACGAAGCCGCAGGTGCCGTCATTGCAGAGGGAATCATGAAAAGTTTCCACATGGACGAGCAGTCCATCGGACTGGTATCCTTCCTCATACGGTATCACATGGCCATCAAGAAATGTGGCACAGATGCCCGGGCTCTTTCAGACGCCGGTCTCCGCCGCATCCAGTATCTGAGCCGCACCCCGGAAAGATTCCGTCAGCTGCTCGCTCTCATCGATGCCGACAACCGTGCCCACGCTGAAGGTCACCGTCTGCCCGGGCAGACGGAAGCTGTGTTGAGGCGCAGCAATCTGATGCAGGAGGCCGGGACGGCGATGTTCGGCTACAAACTGCCTCTTTCCGGCAGAGATATCATGGAAAAGAAATCTCTCGAACCCGGCCCCAAGGTCAGGGAATATCTTGACGCCTCTCTTGAGGAGGCATTTGCCAACCCCTTGCTGACCAAGGAGGAACTATTGGCAAATATTCATTAATGGTACGCCTTTGGAAAAGGCAGAGTCACGAAATCCCTGTCGTCAATCATGTGGAAAGTGAGCTGCATTATCAGTTCCTTCTGAATATCTGCATATTCGGGAAGGTCTATGAGGTTATGCTGCTCCGTAGGGTCGTTCTCAAGATCATACAATTCAAACATCGGCCTTGTCTGGCTGAAATACAAAGTCTTATACGGTTCTTTCAGCCGGCCACGGTCAGCCTTGTCTTTCAGTTGCAGGTACATTTCGGTAATCTGGAAATCCATCGGAACATAACCCAGGCCAGGCAGCAGGTTGTATATCAGCTTGAATCTTTCTGATATGATGCAGCGCTGCTGGTCCATCACCGATGTGTCTTCAGGAAGTGAGTGAGTAGCGTGGCATAGCCTCGCACTATATACCCACTTGCGTCCGATATCCCCGGTTCCTTCAAGCAGGGGTCTCAAACTCTCTCCGCACATGTCGGGCCCCTTGGCAAGTGAAGCATAGTCCATGATTGTAGGGGCTATATCTTCATGGGAAACTATCCTGTCAACCTTGCCGCCGGCATTGATATGTCCTTCCCAACTGATAATCAGAGGAGTGCGCACGCCCTGCTCATAGAGAGTCCCCTTCGCCATCCATTGAGCCCCGCCGTTATCGCCAAGGAAGATAATGAGAGTGTTCTCCTTCAAGCCATGGTCTTCAAGGTACGCGAGCACCTGTCCGACATCCGAATCCATACGATAAATCTCATCATAATATGCCGCCAGATCCTCTCTTACAAGTTTTGTATCGGGGAAATGTCCGGGAAGATGCAACTTGGCAGGATTGTGAACCGAAGGTGCATCATAAGGCCTGTGAGGGTCAGAATAATTCACTTCTACACAGAACGGCCTGGTAGTGTCCCGGCCTTCCATATACTCTTTGAAGAGTTCGAAAATCTGCCCGTGGTTAGCTCCGTTTCTCTCCCCTTTCATGGTTTTCGCATAATCCAGACGGCGGCTGAAATTCACGAAGCCGTTCTTCTCGTAATACTCTCTGATTTCAGGGTACTTCCCGGCAGCAGGGCCGTCCATATGGTGTTTGCGTCCGAGAATTCCCACATAATACCCGGAATCCTTCAGATAGTCCATAAAACTCTTGTATTTCTTCTCCAGAGCGCAGTTGAAGCGGGTCATGCCGGTTGAAATCGGAGTCATTCCGGTAAGAAGGGATGCGCGCGCCGGAACACTTTGTGGAGAAGTGCAGTATGAGCGCGAGAACATCACACCTTCACTCGCGAGACGGTCCAGCACCGGAGTCCTGATATCCGGATTGCCGTAGCAGCCTGCGGCCCAGGCACTCTGGTCATCGCTCAGGAGAATCAGAATATTGGGCTTGTCCTGGGCCTGTAGTGCCAGAGTTGAAAGGAGGCCCGGGAGAATAAAGGGGAGTTTTTTCATAATTGGGACAAATTTCTTATTTTCAGAACATTCCGGAAATTTTACCGAGATCGGCTCCAAATACTTTGGCGACAATATCGGCAAGAATTTCCTCGGACGCCTCGATATGGATGGTATATTGGGTGTGAGTCAGGGATTCTCCCCTGGAGAGAGCCGCTCCGGGTGAAGATGTCTCGATTTCATAGAAGGGTCCCATAATACTTCCGGTATCGTTCGGGCCGTCGTTGTACGAGTTGATTACATCTCCGCCGTAGGGATTGTCCTGATGTCCCCATTGTCCGTTGACATAATCGACATCACCCTCGGGAAGGGTGTATTTCAGGATATTGAGCACATGGGCGGCAGAATCGTAACTTCCGCATATATCTTTGGCGCTGCCTTTGGGAAGACCGATTTTCGAGCGGCATTTCCCATCGATTCTAAAGTATATGATGCCGTCATCGCCGACTTTGAGGCGGTCGGCAGGGACTTTCCCGAAGTACTCGTCATTGATAGTACGGCCCTGGAAATCCTTGTTGTAAGGGATGAATACAGTGGTGGTAGGAGTCGGGTTGAAGGACCCCAGAAGCCATACGGAAGGCATGCCTGTGGTCTTGTCCCAGGCACTGTTTCCGGAGTTGGTGAGAGTATTGACAGTCTTATAGCCGAGAACCTTTGCTCCGGCAGGCAGATTAACACCAAGAAGTTCAGAGAGGTCCTTGCGTCCGACAAGGGCCACAGTCCTTCTGACATCAATGTCAAACTTGTGTCCGGATGCATTTGTCCAGTGCATGGCGTGCCGGAAAGACACTTCGGAGCCGGTGTGCGACACAATTTCGAAAGGTTCTGTGTCGATTCCGGCAGGAACGGTCCAATTCTCGAACACCTGCTCTTTTCCGGGGGCGAAATACCATGAATTAGGTCCACCCTCGGGGCCTATCCAGAAGCGCTCCTCGCCCCCGAACGGATTGAAGGATGTGCTTGCAACTCCGGATTCGATGAACTTGTAATTGATCCATCCGTAACTTGTGCCCTCATCGGCATCTGTAGTAGAAGTCATCACACGGCCCTGGAGTGCCGGTGACACCAAGACTCTGGAATTGCCTTCGGCATCCTTGAGTTCGACCGTTTCCATGCCTTTGGAGGCAAGGTAGTCTTTGTCATAAGCGTATGTGCTCATATTCAATTATTATATGTGATATATTTCCGTTCAAGCAGATAGAAGATACCCCTTTCGTCTGCCACTATGATGTTCCTCAGATATTTTTCGGAGGATTTCTTCGGAGCCGGAACCAATTCACCGACATATCCGGTAGCAAGGCCACAGCCGTGATGGCCGAGCCTGAGTAGTTCGCCCTTATAGACCGGTTGGCGGGGGAACTCGAATTGGGGTTTGGAATCGCTGCCGCAGTTGCGCAGGAACAGGATTGTTGCGCCTTTCAGTTCCTTTGGATTCCCCCATGGCAGGCCGGCGGGATCATCTGCAGGAATCATATTGTGCATATTTGTGGATAGAAGCAGGTCGGTGACGCCGTCACCGTCCCAGTCCACAATCTCAAAGCGTACGCGGCCCTTTCCGCCGGCTCCGAGCCAGTTGGCCTTCAAAGTCCTGCCGTCCTTAAGTTTAAGTTTGAATCCGTCTTCCAGGTTGTAGTCATCTTCCCTCCAGTAAAGGTGTATTTCGTCATCGTCATCGAGAGTAACATAGGCGGTACGCCCGTTCCATACCCCCACTCCGGGACGGCAGCGCCACATTCCGTGAAGAGGGCGGTCGTTCAGATACAGCGGATGTTCAGGAGCAAGTCCACCGGGACCGGCCAGATATACCATGTGTTTTGCTCTGGAGTCATTGGTCAGTATGTCAAGAGTGCCGTCCCCGTTCCAGTCGTATACATTCGCGCCGACATATCCCCAGCGTGCTTCCACAGGTCCCTGGATATCCTCTCCGTAGCCAGGTTGGACATGTATGTCATATCCGCCGGCCTTGAGATTCACGCCGCTTAGGAAGGACGGCTGTGCATCGGTGCCGATATTCTTGAAAAAGCGGATATAACCGGCACTGTTGCCGACGACCATATCAAGAACACCGTCGCCGTCCCAGTCACAGATGGTCGGGGTCGGAAGACTTCCCGCATAAAGAGCCGGATTCTGCTCAAGAGCGGGAACAGGACTTGAGAAAGACAGGCCGCCATGTGCTCTGGAGTAGAACACTCCCCCTTCACCGCTGGCAACCAGATCGGTGGATTTCCTGTCCATGGAGGGATATGCGACAGCACAGGCATTGATGGTGGGATGCCGCAGAGCGTTGCCGTCCGTTCCGGTGATTCTCTGGCGCTTGCCTTTGATGTAGAAATAATATCCACCGTCCCTGTTGGTCACCACAAGACCGTCCTTGCCGCCTATGCGGCACCAGTCCATATTCATGATTCCGGTATAAATGGAGCCCTCGAGAGGATGCGGGTCAGTGGGAAGGATATCTGTTCCACAGCGGAAAGTCCAGACTTCATCCACACGCTCGCCACCTCGATATACTCCTGTTGCATCATAAGGACGATAGTCGTCCGAGCGCCAGTCTCCAGGCCTTTCGGACTTGGAAACAACCTTCGCATAATACACGTCGATCGTACCGTCACCGTTGAAGCACAGAGCGAAAGTTCCTGGGACTGCATCCATTTCGGGAATTTTCACCTGCTGGATATGCTCGGTGAATCCAAAGGGCCCGAGGGCCGCCGAACGCAATTTGTACGAGCCGGTAAACCAATACAATCTCGGTTCTCCCTCGGCATCGTATATCCGGAAGTTCTTCTTTTCCACATTTTCCGGTACTGCAAGAGGGGTTTGCACCTTCTTGAACACTGGAACAGCATCATCCGAGTAACGGACGAATGCATACCTGTAAAGTCTGAAGCCGTAGAACTTTTCTCCGCGGACGAAAAGGTCCGGAGATTTCCCGTCCATTTGTGCGGTACCGGCAAGGGAGCAGCCGAGAAAATGGTCTGCCATGTCCCCGACACCGTCAACCGAGAGCCTTGCAGGATTGAGGATATTGTCTCCAAGATGATTTCCAGCCGAGGCGCTCCAGAGGGAAAGAAGTGTGCACAGCAGCAGCGGGAAAATGAATTTGGAAAATGAAACGAAGTATCTGTGCATAGAATAGTATTATTGGAAAAGATAATTGTACTGAGTCAGTTCGCTTACATCGGAACGCTTGAAGAAATACATTTTCCCGCTTTCAGTGCCGATGAGAAGATTGGGACGTCCGGATTCATCCGAAGGACCCAGAGGGCAGATGGTGGGCACATTGGAGTGCGAGCCTATGTTGTAGTTGATTCCCCTGAATCCCAGGAGGACAGGGGTATCGAAGACCATCTTGTCATTGGTCCCGACATTGCGGAGCCACATACACTGCATAGTTCCTCCGACAGAATACGGGAAACCGACCTCAGGATAGGGTACGCAACCTCCGGATGCGTGTCCAAGCAGAAGGTCTGTCACGCCGTCACCGTCCCAGTCTGCGAACTCAAGTTTCATTCTCCCCTGTTCTCCTCCAAGTCGCTTGCCAAGATTGGCCTTGTGTCCGGTGATATTGCGTCCGTTCTTCAAAAGCGCCTTTCCAAGATCCTCTACGGATGTGTCGGATACTCTTCGATACAGATGTATTGCATTGTCTCCGTCAACAGTGGCAAGATAGACCTCATTTCCGCTGCGGAACGCAGCGGGACGCACCCTCCAGAGACCGTAAAGTTCCATACCGTCGAGGCAGATCGACTGCCGCGGTCCGAGTTTCGGTTCTGTCTTTGTGCCACAGCCGAGCATCACCTCATATTTGCCCTCATTGTGGGAAAATACCACGTCGAGAAGTCCGTCACCGTTCCAGTCGAACACAGTAGGACAGAGATATCCCCAGCAGGACTCATAGGGGCTCTGGATTTCATAATACCCGGAGCGGAAGCATATCTGCTGGCCGTCGGATTCGAGATATTCGGGAGTTCCAGAGAACTGAGGCGATTCATCGGAGCCGGTGTTCTTGAAAAAGAGCAGTCTGCCCTCGGAATTGCCGACCACGATGTCGTTTGCTCCGTCACCGTCCCAATCGACCACATCCGGCACACACAGCGAGCCGCAGAACAATTCCCCGGACTTCATCATAATAGGACGTCCGCTCTCGAAGATGGGAGCTTTGTTCGAATCGAGTTTCCCGGTGAATTTGTACCAGTATTTGCATCCCTCGCCGCTGGCAATGATGCCGAGGCAGTTACCGGAGAGATCGGGAGCGTGCACCGTGATGACTTCCGCGCAGCAGATGGGCACATTCAGGTCAGCCCCTTCGCTGTCCTGCATGTAAAAGCTGGTTTTCAACTTCTTTGCCGTCATATATTTGGCCGTCCCGAGTTTACTTACCGCCACATATCCGTCCAAACCGGAGGCCTTGTCTTTGACAGAAGTGATGTCGGTTGCCGACAGAAGCAGGTCTCTCCCCGCTCCTGAGCCCTCGGTGAGGCCGTCGCAGGTCATAGTAGTGCCGGAAAGTATCACATTTGAAGTGAATACCCTGGCTCCGAGCATCAGACCTTCATAAAATCCGGCTCCATCATAGAGGCTCTCGTCATCCCCATCCCTGTCGGTCTTGTAAGTCTCCATTCCGTCGTGGGTGAGAATGCAGACCGTGAGATTGTTCGCACTGGTCGGCGTGAGAGTGAATCCGGCGGCATTGTGAGGAATGTCTCCCAATGTCACTGCAATGGAAGTCTTGGAGAAACTAAGCGAAGAGGGGTCGTACTCATAGGCCCTGAATTTCATCGTGCGCGCAAGATTGTCCGCAGAATTGGCCTGCTTGAGCTCGAAACCGTAGATTTTCCCTCCGAATGACGCCACCTTGACAGTGGGAGGATTGGCTCCGAAAGCCAGGTGGGTTTCCCACGGAGTATCAGCGGGATTAATATGTTGCGGAGTTGAATATATGGGAGAGCCATCGGCGCTCATTCCGACGAAGGTGCAGACGTTCAGACCGTACATGTCACCTCTGCTGAGCCCCCTTGTGACAAACGGGCTTAAGAAGAACAGATCCGGAAATGCTGCTCCAGGGGTCATATAAACTTCGCCGATACACTGGTCGCTGACAGTTCCGAGGAAGGTCAGCGGTGCCAGCCCTTCAGATGCGGTGGCACGAATGGGAAGGCCGCTTTCAAGAGCAACCGGGCTTTCCATTTCCCCTTTTACAAGCGGCCCCGTGCCGCCTTCCCCGGAGATGACGGCAAGCTCTTTGGCACAACCCGCGCAAAGGAGCGCGATTGCCGCAATTGCAAATGTTTTGAATGTATATGTATATGATTTCATTGCATATCCTCCTATTTCCAAAGTGTAAGTTCCATAAGATCGGAGCGACGCATGAATACAAGTTCACCACTCGGAGCTCCGACAAGAAGATTGCAGCCCTTCGCGGAAACACCGCCAAGGTTGCATGCTTCAGGAGTGGCAATCCCGTCTCCCATGGCGAAATCAAGTCCTCTGAAGACGAACTGCCTGGGATAGGCGTAGGAAGGTTGGGCATCCGTGCCTGTATTTTCAAGCCATACTACTCCCAGAGATGCCCGGCTCCTCCGATACGGAGTACCGTACTCGCAACTGGGGATGGAAGAATCGGCCGCAGTGCCCACAAGAAGGTCCTGGTCGCCGTCACCATCCCAGTCTGCAAATGCATATCGCACCCGTCCCCAGAGAGACTTGTGCGCGTAATCCGTGATATGGTTGTAGATGAACTTGCCGTCGTCCAGACGAAGTTTTCCGCGGTCAGTGACATTGTAGTTGCCCGACTTCATGTACATATGGGCGGCGTCATCCGCATCAGCTATGACAATATAGACAGTGCCTCCGATATTCCTGGCGGCAGGTCTGACTCTCGGGGCGCTGTAGAGTTCCATGCCGAGGTGCATCAGGGCATGACGGCCGCCGAGGATGACTGTCCCGTCTGCTGTACGCCGGCCGCACATCACCTCACCTTTCCCCTCGATTGAGGAGAATACGATGTCGGGAATGCCGTCAGAGTTCCAGTCACATACAGTTTGGCCCAGGTATCCGGCCGCAGCCATTGCAGGACCGCCGACATTGTAATAACCGGGCTTTATGCAAATCGGAGCGGATCCGTCCGTGACGGCTTCGGCTTTCTTGAACACAGGATTTTCATCGGTGCCATAGTTTTTGAACCACAACAGGAATCCATCCTCATTGCCTTCCACTATGTCCAGAACTCCGTCGCCGTCCCAATCAGTCACACAGGGGCAGGCGCTGTTTCCGGCATATAAGCGCGGAGTGCAGGCAGGAGCAAAGCCGGGAAGATGGAACAGGGGTGTTCCGTCTGTATCCTTGATGCCTGCGCTGCGATACACATTCACCGCGGCGGAGCCGGCAATGATGACATCAAAGCACAGTGACCTGTCGGCAGGCGTGCCCACACTGAGCAGGGACCAGCTTTCGGAAGTGTTCATGAGGACACTGCCGTCATTGAAGCGGACATAACGGCCTGATGTCTCATCCCCGTAAGGAAGGAATTTGAGACATCCGAACTTATTGACAAGAAGCAGACCTTCAGCCCCGCAGGAGACATCCTTGAAATATGAAATGCCTTCGGCAAGGACAGTATCATCCCCGCACACTTTCGCCATTGGAGAAGAAGGAGTCCAGGACGGCAGTGACACCCTCATACGGTATATCACAGAGCCCGGGAACTCGCCCTTGTAGATTCCGGCGCTGTTGTACAGAGACTCATCCCTGTCAATCTCCGGAGTATATGAGGCTTCTTTGCGACATAAAAGATTGATTTCCAGAACATCAGCAGATACCATAGTCGCATCGAATGCGACCGGACTTCCTTCCGGGGAGCCAACCGTCAGAGTATATCCGCCGGGCACGAAGCGGTCCTCTTGAATCCGGCTGACTTCAATCTCCGAACGGTCGGCGCTGAAATGAAGGGCATAGATATCCTCGCCGTACTGCACGATGCGGAGCAGGGTCTCGTCCTCAGCCCAGGGTCCGTCGAAATGTACTGGATTCCCATACACCAGTTCCGATGATTCATTACTGCTGACAGAGCATTTCACAACTCCGCAGTCGCATCCGCTCCACCACTGCTTCCCGGCTGCATCTCTTCCTAAGAGCCAAAGGTCATAGGACGGAGCGCCGGGAGTGTATGAATAACCGATGACACGGCTCTCGCGGCACAGTGAGAGATTAAGCGCTGAAATGCCTTCGGATTTCAAAGGAACCCCGCTTTCAAGGTTTGACTCAGTCACCACAGGTTCGGGTTCCTCAAGGGGCTTTTCCTGAGGCCTTGCAACCTTACCGC
This sequence comes from Bacteroidales bacterium, assembly GCA_024401675.1. Taxonomy (GTDB): domain Bacteria; phylum Bacteroidota; class Bacteroidia; order Bacteroidales; family UBA932; genus Cryptobacteroides. The sequence continues at coordinate 15,190 of JAKSKQ010000012.1, forward strand.
ATGAGGCCGAAACTGCCACAACGGCTATCAAGTATATTATCTTATCTGTTTTCATCATTCGATCTCCTCATAATAATAGAACACGAAATATCCTCCCTGAAGCACCTTGGCGAGCCTCCAGGTAGGCACCAGAATGGGAACTGCGCCGTCGGGATCGTAGTACGGATAGAGATACCTCGCCTCGTTGGCGGTGGTCACCATCTGTATTCCAAGGTCATTTTCAAGCGCCTTCCAAGTGTTCTGATAACCTGTGTAGGTCTTGTATCCGGTAAGGTCGGTGCTGATTGCAGCGCCCTGGGTCTGGTCACAGCCGATGAGTTGGTAAGTCGTACCTCCTTCGGTATATTTGAATGTATAATAATCTCCCTCCTTGCCGAGATCCCATTCGAAGCCTTCCTGCGGCATCTTTGTGATATTGCCGTCGGAATCGAATGTCGCGCCTATTTCCTCGAGGGAAGTGGCTGTCGCGCTTCTTGCTATGGGAGCACAGGTGAGCAGGCAGTGACGTTCAAGAGCAGGCACATAATATGTCGGAATAACCTTGCCGGTTTTCAAGTCCGCAAGGGCTGTGACGGCCTTGTAACGGGATGTCGGGCCGACAACAGGCCTGCCGCTTTCGTGGAAATCCTTATTGGGAAATTCGAGCGTCCTGACATAGTAACCGTTGGCCTCGAAGCAAACGGGGTCCGGTACCGTCACGCAACACTCGTATCCGTCGGAAGTCATGACATTGACCCGGATAGTTCCCGCATTATGATTTCCGGGTGCGAGTACAAGATAGACGGATTCGGTATGAGAGGCGTCGATGCGGCATTCCTCATCAAGGGCGACCTCCACGGAGTCCACAGTCTGATTGAGAACAAGCGGATCCATATCTTTGGAAAAACCTTCGTCGGTATTGACAAGTATATGTGCAGTAGGGGCCGAGAGGCCGTTTTCAGCATACATTGTCACTGTGTTTATGGGCTTCGAGGATGCGGTGCCGGAAAGTTTCAGACGAAGTTCCACTATGCTCACAAGGCTTCTGAAGCGGAGGCTGACCAGCCCGTCCTTGTCGGTGGACACCTCGGTTGCCTTCATCAGAAGATACTTGCCCACATTGGAGCAGTCCCCCGCACATCTTTGGCGCTGGAGGGTCTTTATTTCAGCCGGAACTGCGTAATCGTTGCCGCTTTCAGGCACTCCTGTAAAGGGATAATATGCATTGAATGTATATTTCTGCACATCTTTCCAATAGAAATGATATGCACTCGAAGAAGCTTGCAGACGAGTAGGTCCGCCATCCTCGGAGATAAGCACACGATAAGGGTAATTCTGCCCTGTGACCTTTCCGTCCGCACTGGCATAAATTCCGACTATATCACTTTCATCCCAGGCGAAATGCATTTCTTCGCAGTCGAGAGATACCTTGGCTGATGGAATCCCGGCAGCGAACCGCACCGGCTCAATGGCTTCGGACGCCATTTCAGAGCTTGCGTTCTCGCAGGATGACAGCGCGGCCGCAGCCAGCAATATAAATAATGTCTTTTTCATACTTCTACCACTCCTTTATTTGAGGATCATCAATTTCGGCAGAACCTGAATAGTCCACGACCTTTACCTTGATATCCTGATGAACAGTCCTGTCTTCCCCTGTTACTGAGACATTCTTGTAGATAAAATGCACATTGTACTCACCGGGAGTCGAATAGGAATAGGTGTAATCCGTCAGCCTGTCGGTGGCAACGCTCTTGATTCCGGTACCGTAATCGCAGCCCATATTGACAGAATAGTCAAGTTTTATGGGGCTTGACACTGCCCAGCATATCTTCTCCACATCGGATGCCTGATCGCAGTTGAAGTAAATATAATTCACGTTCACTTCCGGCAGACTTGTCACGACCACTCCTTCATAGCCCTTGGTGACCAGATGCCACAGGTTGGCTGTAAGCTGGCTCACAAGTGTGGACTCATAATTGATGTCCTTGCAGACATTGTTTATCTTGAAACCGGACACGACGGCTCTCGTACGGCCGTTGAGCCCGTCAGGCTGCATTATGTCACATTTGTAGCGGAAAGCAAGATACACCGGCTTGTCAGGACGTCCGCCGAAAAGTTCATCGAGAGCCACGGTGCCGCAAGGAACATTGGTCTTGATGTCCCTGGCATTATCCCCATCCACACGTGAGGATGGCCATGTAAAAAGGTCTGTGACATCGTGCCAAGAAGCTTTTTCTATGCTTTCAATACTGTAATTTCCGTCGAAATCATCTGACCACCAGAAGGAAATCAACTTGTCCTTTCCGTCAGGCTCGGTCTGTCTATTGTACTGGGCTCCGTTCTGGAAGCCGCAGGCGAAACTGATGAAACCTTCTCCGTCATACACACGTTCGACATCCTTGTAGGCATAGTCATTACCTGTTTCCCCGGAATAGAATGTGACGAAATCGGCATCTCCGGTAAAGTGGAAGCTGACCCCTTCGCCGACGTATGCGGTAGGAGATTCGAGCGTCGCACTGATGTCCGGATCTGACACGGATTCGAATTTGCTGCTGCACGCTGCTGCCAGGCAAAGCGCAGGCAGAATATAAATATATGGATTTTTCATACTTCTTCTACCAGCTTGGATTTTGTTTGAGTAACGAATTCACACTGAGTTCACGCGCAGGTATGGGCCACATCACGTCTCTAGGACGAGCCGAAGAGTAGGCGATATTGGCGGCTCTCTGGTATGAGGAATTATTTCCGTCCAGATACATATATGCCATCTGCATGGATTCATAGAAGATGCCCCAGCGCACAAGGTCGTCCTTGCGGGTGCACTCATACGCGAGTTCGCGGGCCCTTTCATCACGGATTTCGTCCAGCATCTCGGAATCGTTTCCATAGAAGTCGAACGATGACTTGGCTCCGACATCGAGGCCATGCCCGCGGCGACGCACCTGGTTGAGGCACTGCAGGGCAAGATCCCTGTCGGCGCAGGACGGCTGGGCCGCATAAGCCTCGGCGTACATGAGAAGAACATCGGAGTAGCGGAGAATAGGGAAATTGATATCCGTGTAGGCAGCGTGCGTCGAAGTGGAACGTTGATGTACACGGCGGAACTTTGCAGCGTATTTCCTGGTGATGATGGGAGACTCGGTGTCATCATATTTCTTGGTGGCAGTGTCCCCGTCATAGCGGAATGCGGACATGGTCCAGTCGCGTCTGAGATCCATACTGTCATATTTGTACCAGAGAATCGGACTGCAGCGCAGAACTCCCATGCAATAGCCAACGGGGCTCAGTTCGGAAGAGGCTATTCCGTTGGTCCTGCCGACGCATCCGGCTGTAGCATAGGAGCCCTGATTGTCTCCCCAGAAGTTCACCTCGAAGATACTCTCGTGGATATCATAGACTTTCCTTGCATAGTTTATGAACACTTGTTCAAATGAAGGATTGAGCCAGTGCACTCCGCTGTCAATGACCATACGGGCATATTTGGCAGCAATTGCGTACATCGAAGTGTCCCCCACCGGATTTCCTGCCATGCTGAGGGCCACTCTGGCGATAATTCCCCATACGGCGCACTTGGTCACCCTTGTCCCGACAGAAGATTCTGTAGTATCCGGCACAAGCAGCGCAGCTTCCTTCAGATCGGCGATAATTCTCGCATATACGGCAGCGGGACTGCTCTGGGCTACATATTTTTCATCTGTGTTGATGTCGCTCACACTGTGAAGCACCAGAGGGATGTTCTGGAAGCGGACTACCAGCATGTAATAATAGAAGCCGCGGAAAAAGAGGGCCTCGCCTTTCATTCTGTTGCGTTCCGAATCGCTGACTTTCTCCGCCTTGTCTATGTTCTCCAGAAGCATGTTCGCCCTCGCGATTCCCGTATAGAGGGAACGCCAGTAGTTGGCTATGCGGAAATCGGTGGTGTTGGTCTCATAGTAACTTACCGTACCGGCGTCTTTCTTGTAATATTCATAGCCGAGATCGGCATCGAGCCCGAGACGGCCGAGCATTGCATCACCGTAGAGCGACGATTCGTTAAGAATGGCATAAATGCCTCTGACGGCCTGCTCGAGTTGTTCCGCGGTGTTGTAGTATTTGTCCGTTTCAGTGACATTATAGACTTGAGTATCAAGAAAATGGCAAGAACTTACAATGGTCGCGAGAAGGAATGCAAGTACAAGATTGATAATATTCTTTTTCATAATACGGTCCTCCTAGAAAGCTAATTTCAATCCGAGAGTATAGACTCTGTTGCGCGGATATGCCGAATAGTCGAAACCCGGAGTAAGAGTTGAATTGAAGGTCGATACCTCAGGGTCGATACCGCTGTACGAAGTGAAAGTCCAGACATTCTGGGCAGACAGATACAACTGGCACTGGGTCATCTTTGCCTTCTTTATCAGACTCCTCGGGAAGTCGTAGGCAAGAGATATGTTCTTTATTCTGAGATATGAGCCGTCCTCGAGCGTCCTGGTGGAGTACACTCCCCTCGGGCCGTAACCTCCGGCACGGTAGATGCGGCTGTCCTGATTGTCGAAACTCCAGCGGTCTGCATAAGAGGCGAGTTGGTTCTTGAGTTGGCCGGCATAGTTTCCTTCAAGAGCGATGCGGTTGGCGTTGAATACTTTGTTGCCATAACTCCACTGGAGGAACACATTGAGGGAGAGCCCTTTCCAGCGCCACTCGTTGCCGAAGCCTCCGGTGCAGACAGGAATCGCGCGGCCGGACATTGTCATATCATCGTCGGTTATGGTGCCATCACCGTTGCGGTCCACATATTTGATGTCACCGGGCTGTATCTGCTCGCGGTTGCCTCCGTTGTCCGGGACATTGCTCTTCAGCACATAATTTCCCACGGCATCCACATTGAAATCATCCAGAGTATATACTCCGTCCCATGTCTGGGTATAGAAGGCAGCGATGGGACCTCCGACTCTCGTGATGTACAGAGGCGTGCTGGAGAAATCTCCAGTCCATCCGACAGCTGTGGTGAACTGGGTCTGGTTGTTCGCCAGGGCAAGCACCTTGTTGTCATTGAAACTTATGTTGAAATCCGAAGTCCATGTGAAATTGCGCCCCCGGACATTGACCGTTGACAGGGTGAGTTCGACGCCCTGGTTCTGAACCGAACCGACATTGAGAGTGGCGGAGGACACACCTGTGGAATAAGGCACATAGGCGTTCAGCAGAAGATCACTGGTGGTCTTACGGTACAGGTCCACTGTGAGGTTGACGCGGCTGTCGAACATGCCGTAGTCGAGTCCGAGATCCCACTGCATGGTCTTTTCCCAGGAAAGGTCGCTGTTGGCGATAGTCTGGAGGCCGGAAGCAGTCTCGGGCGTTCCGGTGTTGAAAGCATAATGGTCGTCATATCCTATGGTCGGATAATATGTATTGTCACCGATACGGTTGTTTCCGGTAATACCCCATGAAGCCCTCAGCTTGAGGTCTGAAATCGGACGCACGTTCCTCAGGAAGGATTCGTTCTTTATGCGCCATCCGAGTGCTGCCGATGGGAAGAAGCCCCAGCGGTTCTTGGGCGGGAACTTCGAGGAACCGTCGGCACGGAAAGACACAGTTACGAGATATCTGGAATCAAACGAGTAGTTCACCCTGCCGAGGAAGGACATCGTCTTGCTGTGATTCTCGATTGACTTGACGTCAGTGGGAGTTCCGGCGCTGATGCCGCTGATTCCAAGATTCTCGTCAGGCACCTGGATGGTACTGTAGTAATATCTGGAATTTCTGAGTCCGGCCATTGAGAATGTCGCCATTGCATTGAGGACATCTCTCTTGTTTCTGAATTTCTTCTTGTAGTTGAGGGTGATATCATTCATCCACTCGGATTTGGCCTTGTTTTCATAGGAACCGTTCACACCCTTTGTCGCAAACGCGGTCTGATATCCGGAATATGTCTTCGAGTTGAAGAAACGCTTGGTATCCAGAATGGTTGCACTGTAACCGAACATTTCCGTCAGTTTCAGATCGGGGGTTATATTCCAGACAAGAGAGGCGCTTCCGTAAAAGATGTTGTTGACCACATTCCTGTATGAGTTCTTGGCGGAAAGCACTGGATTGAGCAAACTCACGTCAACCACCGCCTCCTCTCCGGTTTCCTCATCTTCGATGATTGCTTCCTTCATGGGACTGAAACTCCACACTCTGTACATAAGGTAGCTCTGCCAGGAACTTGTACTGGAGCCGGCCTCGGATGCCACATCGCCAGTGGTATTTGTTCTGGTGTAGCTCAAGTTGGCCTTGAAGACCAGTTTGTCGCCGAGAAAGCCCTGTTCGAACTTGATTCTGCCCATCGCCTTGTTGTAGCCGGTGCCGATGATGACACCGTCCTGACCGGTATAACCTCCGGAAACGGAGTATTTGGTGGACGCGGTCCCGCCGCTTATGCTCAAACTGTGGTTATGGACAAATGCCGGACGGAACAGCAGGCTCTGCCAGGATGTGCCCTGGACGCCGCGGTAATCCTCGAGAGTCATACCATCCTTGAAATATGTGTCCCCGCCACCCATATCGGCGCAATAACGGACATACTCATAGGCATCCATCATGGGCATGAGTTTGCTCACCTGCTGGACTCCGAAGTTGCCGCTGTACTCGACCGCCACTTTGCCGGCGCCGGTCTTAGTCTCGATTATGACTACGCCGTTGGCGCCGCGGGCTCCGTAGATGGCCCCGGCAGAGGCATCCTTGAGGATTGAAATTGACTTGATGTCCTCGGGATTGAGGCTGCTCATGGAGAAGTCCTCCATCGGGAAGCCGTCTATGACATAAAGAGGTGCATTGGACTGGGTCACGGAATTGGCGCCACGGATGAGGATGTTCATTTCCTCGCCCGGCTGGCCGTCATTGGAAGAAAGCACCACTCCGGCCACACGGCCCTGCATCGCCTGGGCGACATCGTGGGTGGCTACAGACTTGATTTCGGACATGTTGACTGCCGTCACGGAGCCGGTGACATCCTTGGCGTTCTGCTCGCCGTAGCCGATGAGTACTACTGACTCGAGCATTTCAGCACTTTCCTTGAGTTTGACAGTTATCGAAGTACGACCTGCAACAGGAAGAGTCCTGCTCTCGAAGGAAAGCATGCTGACAGATATCGAGTCGGTTTTTGCGACCTCAACCGCGAAGATTCCGTTGGCATCGGCCATCACTCCCCCGGAAACATTTCCCGAGGGGATGACCATTGCTCCGGGGAGCGGGTCACCGGCTTCTGACATTACCTGTCCCTTCAATGTGTAGCGGTTCTGGGCCTGGGAGACCAAGGTCCCCAACAGCATCAGAACTGCCGGCACAATAATTGATTTCGTCAGAAACTTCATAAATATATCTATCTGGTTATTCTTGAATTATGTTCTTTGCAATCGGGATCACTCCCCAGGTCATGTCCGGATCTCCTCCGGGAAGCACAACCGTCTCTGAGTCACTTACCTTGCGGTGCGCGATGAAGACCTGTCCTTTCGGACGTTTCTTGGAATCGATATATGAGGCTTTGGCGGCCGGGTAAAGTTTCCAGCCCTCCTTTTCCAGTTTCCACATATACTTCGGAAGGCGCAGCATGACATAAATCGTCCCGTCACCATGGGCAGTGATGCTGACCCGTCCCATGGTGCTGTCCCCGGTCTGAACAGTGCCGGGCAGGAATTGGAATCCCTTGAGTTCCCTCACCAGGTCCTTGACCACATAGTCCCTGTTTGTCCATAGTTTAGCGCCTTTGACGAATTCCTCAGGTGCAACGCCGTTGAAATCCACGCCTTTGACCGTGACGGATATCTCGGAAACTTTGCCTATCGGATCATTCGGGCCAGGGACATTGTTGCTGTCGGTGCGGAATGGTGCCAGAGGCAGACCGCAGCTGTCCTTGAGCCTGCCGGGATATTCATTGAAACAGTAGCGCACATATTTCGGATTCCCGACACCCTTGCTTGAAAGCACTATGTCGCTTCCGTCGATTGCAGCCTTCGCCACATAGAATTTTCCATCCTCCGAAGCCATCTGGAAACCAATGACTGCGCCTTTGTCACAGTGGAGACCTCCGCTGACATTGGCAAAATGCACCCTTACAGTCGAATCGGCAATTTCCATGGACTCATAGCAGGGCATCCTGTATGCGACATCTTTCCCGTAATGCTCGCCGAGAGCGGCAGCAGCAAGTCGGGAGGCCACTCCGACTTTATATCTGGGGTGGATATCGCCGATTCGGTCACCGAGGTCTATCGTGCTGATATACTCGACATGGTCAAGGTGACTCGCGGCAAGAGCCTGCCCTTCGCGCACAAGGGCGCCATTGATACCATCATAGTAAATATGAGGCGCAATCTGGACCACATAGAAAGGGAGTTCTGGAGAATTGAACTTTTCCCGCCATGCGCCAATCATATTCTCAAGCATTTCTCCGTACCAGGCGGCAGAATAAGAGGTATTGTGGCATCCCTGGTACCATATCACTCCGGAAGCCTTCATGTTCACAATCGGAGCGATATTGGCATTGTACTCGGTGGCAATTCTGAGGCGTTCGGGATGTTTCTGGCTCTTGGGAAGATCCAGCATGGCCTTGTGGGCGGCAACCCATTTGGGATTGGTGAAGCATTCCTCCGGAGTCCACGCCTCGATAGGAGTGCCTCCGAATGACACGCATACAAGTCCGACCGGAACGCCGAGTTCTTTCTGGAGGATGTCGCCGAAAGCATATCCGACAGCCGAGAAGGCCTTCAGGTCCTTTGGATTGGTGTCAGTCCAATGGCTTTCGGGAATGTCCTGCTGAGGAACGTCGGAACTTATGCGCCCCGAGTTGTAAAGACGGATATTTGCATTGGGAGTCCTGGCAAGTTCAGACACATCAATGGAATTCCCGACAGAGAACTGCATGTTGGACTGCCCGGAGCAAATCCAGACATCTCCAAGTGAGATATCCTTCAGATTGATTTTCTGACCGTCACCTGTGATTTTGACGGTCTGTCCGGTCATCGCGTCAGGGGTCGGAATATATACCTTCCATTCACCGAAGACATCAGCCTTGGCCGAATAGACGTTTTTTGACCAGGAAACAGAGACCTTCACAGTGGCTCCTTCGTCAGCCCAGCCCCAGATGCAGGCATCGGAGTTTCTCTGGAGGACCATCCCGCTACCGATTATGGTAGGAATGGAAAGGTCACCGGCAAAAGCCGGAAGCAGCGCTGTCAGGGCGAGCAATATTGCTATCAAACGTTTCATAATATTGTAGTTATTCTGTATATGTTATATGTGAATGTTCAAAGAACCAGTATTTTCCGCTTTCACAACCGACCACGAGATTGGGGCCGGAAGAGGTATCCCCGAGCATACATGGCTCAGGAGCGTTGGAATGAGCTCCGAGGTAGAAATCCTTTCCGTCAACTTGAAGTTGGCGCGGAGCCTTGAATTTCATGTCACCGGCATTCTCGAAATACATTACCTGCATTCCGACCTGCTTTTTCTTGAATCTGCGGTAAGGCAGACCATTTTCAGGTGAAGGATATGACGAGCGTTTCACGCTGCCTATGAAAAGGTCAAGATCGCCGTCGCCGTCCCAATCGAAGAGGCGGAGCTTTCCCCTGCCCCTCTGCCCCATGCCCTCGCCGGCATTGTTGTGGCCGGTAATCTGGCGTCCGTCAGTCAGGAGCACCTTCCCGGCATCCTCCACAAACGTATCATCAAGACGACGATATCTGTGCAGGGCGTTTTCGTCGTCCATTATTATCATATAAGTTTCACCGTCTTCACGATACAGGGCCGGCCTCACCCTCCAGGTGCCGTGGAGTTCCATACCGTCGTAACGGATATTCCTTGGTGCAGAAAGTTCCGGTTCGGTCAGGGTCCCGACATTTATCATCACCTCATACACCGACCTTGAACCGTTGAAAATTACATCCGGAAGCCCGTCTGCGTTCCAGTCGAATACAGTCGGGCAAAGATATCCCCAGGCACCCTCGAAAGGTCCCTGGACAATATTGTAACCGCCCCTGAAACGTATCGGCTCTCCATCTGCGCACAACTCGGCCGAGGTTGCGAACGAAGGTTCGGCATTACTGCCCTTATTCTTGAAAAACAGAAGTCTGCCTTCAGAATTTCCGGCCACAATGTCAAGAACGCCGTCGCCGTCCCAGTCCACCACATTCGGGACAGTAAGCGAACCTCCGTACAGAGGGGCTTCACGCTCCCAGATGAATTGGGGGAGATTGAACACGGGCTCGGCCCCGGAGACATGGGAGTAAAGATAAAGGGCGCATTCGCCTCCGACAAGAAGCGAGCTGCGGTCCCCATTACAGGAAGGGAAGGACATTATCTGATTGGAATATGCCCTATGAAGCAGCACCTTTCCGTCCGGTTCGCGAAGAACCACAGGGTTCACGCCTTCCTTCGGGTATTTTTTCATGTAAGGCACGAATTTCAATGCCCCGAGTTTGCCGGACATGACATAGCCGTCAAATGAGCCGTCGGAACTTCTGACTGCTGCAACTTTGACAGGTCCGAGTATGCGCTCATTGTCCGGAGTGATTTGCTCCGGTGCAGTGACGGCCTGGAAATCGTTGTCCAGGTACATCCTCATCAGTCCTCCGCGGGGAAGTTGCCCGCGATAGACACCGGCACCGTCATAGCGGCTGAGGGTGGTCTCCCTGGGATCATCGATTTCGTAAATGCCGCCATCGTTAACCAGAAGCACAAGTTCATAGCCGCGTTTGTCACGTCTAATGATGTCAAACGCGGCAAGATTCTCGATTTTTGGATAGGTGCAGGAGATATATTCCTCAAATGAATGTCCGTTCCAGAGAGTCACCGTCAGTTTCTCCGCACCCATTGATACAAGGAAGATATCCTTCCCGTCCTGAAAAAGTCTCAGACGGGAAGGAAGTTTCTTGCCCCAGGGCGTGTCCACTACCCTGGACTGCTTGTAAATCAGGCTGCCCTCGGGAGTTTTCCCGTCCGGAGTGCACAAATAGAGTCCGCAGTCATAAGGCATTCCACGGGAGCAGTTCTGAAGGAAATCAGGAGTCTCGTGTCCGCTGAGGTATGCGAATCCTATCGGTACTGAGGAATATATTGCCTTGAATGACATTCTTTCAAGTCCGTCTGGTTCACCAGACATGATTCTCGCGGCATTGCAGAGTCCTCCCTCGGCCGCCACAGGGACGGCCGGGAAGACTGTCAACAAAACCGCCGTGCAGACTGATGCAAGCAGATTTTTCATGATTCAATATTATTCTTCGGGATCTTCGGGCTGATAAACTACAATGCTGCCGGCCGAATTGCCGGCCATGTTCCATCTTGTGTACTCCACATTCACCGTAAGCCATCTGCCGTCTATATCCTTTGGCTTGAAATGGAATCCGTAACTTTCATCGTCATAGGGCAACCATAGATTTGTCCAATCCTTGGTGCTGCTCTCTGCGGTTTCTGTGGAATTGATAAGTACACCCTGAGCCGCATTCAGACCTATCACATACACGGTGTTTCCTGATTTAGTTGTATGTGAGAAAGTCCAGTAATCGCTTTCAGCTACCTTTGCGGCATCCCAGACATTCGCAGGCTTGGCATCAGTAATATTGCCGTCGGAATCCAGAATATATGTTTCTGAAAGTTTGGGAATTGAAGGATTGGGGTTTACTTTATCCTTGTTTGCATGCAAGGCGTTGGCTGTCAACGGAAGAACATATATATCACCATCTTTCACATGGAATGCGATAATGCACTCGCCCTCTTTGAGGCCGGAGGCGGTGGTGCACGGTTTCCACAGAACTGCTGCGGGAGTTGCCTGAGTCACTGTGCAGGTCTTGGTGAACTGCCCGTCGGTGCTCTTGACGGTCACTGTATAGACCACAGGTGAAGTTCCGGTATTGGCGTCTATACCCAGGGTAATTGTTCCGCTGCCTTCGCCGCCTTCAGTGATGGAAACTGGTTCTGGGCTGCAAGAGGCAGTCCACGCGAGATTGGAAGAAACACCTATCTGGACAGAGGTGGTTGTCGAGGCTACGCTCACGGCATCGTCGTCAAGTTCAAGGTAAGGAACCGACTCGCCGGCAATCACTCTGAATTCATCGATGAAATATCTTGACTTTGCAGCCTCCTGACCTTCAATCTTGATTTTAGTGTCGGCATCAGCTCCGGTAACAGTGATTTCAGCATACATCCAATGAACGTTTCCTGCGGAAATGGTGCCTCCGTCATTCAGTGCTATCGAAGTCTGGGAAAGTGTGCCGTTGCCGACAACTGAAAGTTTGGAGGACTTTGTGATATCGGTCTTGTTGTCAAAAGGTGCAATCTTGAATTTGATGGTGGCACTGGCTCCCCCCGGGACTCCGAGAGCGGGAGTTGTCACGCCGCCGGTAGCTGAACTCGAGCCGAAACGGATACATCCCATCTCCTGGTATGCGCTCGTGAGAGTCCATCCTGAATTGTCACAATCGGAGGCAGTAACACTCGCTGCGACAGTGGTATTGACAAACAGTCCGTTATTGCCGTTGGCGGATTTATTGCAATTGTCGAATGACTCATAGAGAGCATATTTTTCAAGTTTCGAAGTGATGTCACCGAGGTTCTTGATTTCACCTGCGGCGACATTAAGGTCATTGGGACCGTCGATTCCATAGTTTCCGTCACTGCAATTGAGAGCGATGAGGAACTTGCCGCAGTTTCCGGGGATGACTGGCATATAGAATTCGTGTGTGTCAGCAGCCTCGTAGGCGTAGTCGCAGAGTGTGGTGCCGGGAATGTACTGTACTGCAGGAACGGAGCCTACAGAAGCGAAATACACCGTTGCGGGTCCGGACACAATGTTTCTCGTGTCGAAATGCACTTTGGTCACTGTCTTGGTTATGGTGAACTTCACGAAACCGAATGCATGATGGAAAGCGAAATGGCCATCCGCGCTGCTGCTCACAAGTATATCGGCGGCACTCCAGAGGCCGCTGGTCTTGGGAGTCACAGTCATTATGCCTGATGCGATGGTGGCAGAGGCGTCAGCGGTGCACGCATAGTAGGGGCCGTCGCCCAGGGCGACACTGAAGGTCACTTTCGCTCCGTTTTCAGAGATGTCGGACGCTGCAACTGTGTGTGTTGCACTTGTTCCGGCAGCATCGAACACTTTGATAAGATCGCCTTCCGTCCAGACCACGGTTTTGTCAGGATTGAGTACAGTCCTTACCTCGGACGCAGCCTCGGCAGTGAAGGTTTTGAGAGTAATATCTCCTTTCTGAGATTCAGCGGGAATAATGTTTTCCTTAGCGCAGGATGCAAAAGCGGCTGCAACTGCGACGAGAATGAATAATCTGATGTTTTTCATGGCAGTAACAGTTTTATTGTTCAATTTCCCAATTGTAATCGTTTTCGACAATGG
>JAKSKQ010000013.1 GCA_024401675.1 Bacteroidales bacterium
GTCTTGTGCGTGAAATGGCCCTTCTGACGCACGACAAACGTGATCGGATATTGGAATGATAAAGAAGGCGGGAGCAATATTGATGTTCACACCCGGTGCGGAACTCTTCGACGGAGGCTACGGAGCGGCTCATTGCATGACCCAGGTGCTCAGCCGCAGCAACTGATGTTCAGCCAGCGGCTTCGGCGGACAAACTCTATGTAACCCGTATCCATGCCGCGGCAGAGGATGCGGATACATTTTTCCCCGTCATCGATCCGGAAAAATTCACCAGGGAATCAATTTCCGAAAAATACTCCGACGGGGAAAACAATATAGAATATTCCTTCGAAATTCTGCGAAGGAAATAACAGACAACTGTTAATACTGCTTTGTGAAAGCCCCGAAGATATCTACAAGGGCTGAAGTTGCAAATATTTTCCTTTGATATTAACGCAAAAGTTTTTACTTTTGCTCATTACTGCTAAAAGAACACTAACCTCACTTCTCCCCTTAATAAGATGAAAACATCCATTTCATGCAGTCTCTCAGCCGTATTCGCGCTTATTATGCTTTCATCCTGCCAGAAACCCGATTTCGGCAGCAATAGCATTTATTTTACCAGGACCTCCGGTGAAACCGTATCGGAAATGCTGGTATCCTCCGAAGACTCAATGGAAGGGAGCATTTCCGTATCCATCCCACAGAAAAGAGATGTAAAAATTTCTGCGGTGATGAACATCGCCCCTGAACTTCTGGACGAGTTCAACCTGAAATACGGAGAGAAAGCCACCATTCTCGATGAAAAATTCTACGAAATCGAAAATGACAAGTTCGAGATTGCCGCCGGAAGCGTCTCCTCCAATGACCTTTCCATCAAGTTCTGCAACCTTCTTGAACTTGAGAAAAAACACGATGAAACCTATCTGCTTCCGCTTGTCCTGTCTTCCGCTGACGCAAAGGTTGTTGAAGGACGCGATGTCAAATATTTCTTCCTCCGCGGCGCAAACCTCATCAATTTCGCACCCTTCCTTGATGGAGATTATGATATCGACTCCGAAGTTGTTTACGATCCCGGCAACTACTTCATGGTAGACTGGAAAGACAAGGCACTTGTCACCGGCTGGTCATCCTTCACATATGAAGGTCTGTTCTGCGGACAAATCAACAAATGGAACGCCCAGGGAGACAGCAAACGTTCCAATCCTGAAGGAATCGTTTCCCTGCTCGGTACGGAAAAAGGAGTCCTTCTCCGCTGGTGGAGAAACAGCGGTTATTACAACAAATTCAGATGGCTCGAATTCAAAGGTCTCGGAGTTGACGCCGATGCCTGTGTCCATCTCGAAATGCCGTATAGAGATTCTCAAAACGATCCCCCTCTCTATGACGAATGGAAACATCCCTACGGACTTCCTAACGACGAATGGTTCACCCTTACTGCCTCATATGACGGCCCCACCGGTGTTGTCAAATGCTGGTTAAACGGAGAGAAGGTGTGCGAGAAGGTTATCGATAAGAACATCGAACTCAGGATATATCCCGAGGGCAAGAAGGAACCTGAATTCTATTTTGGCCACGCCAACGGAGAATACCACTGGTGGCCGGGAATGATGTCCGAAATCAGATTGTGGAACCGCGCCCTTGAAGACGAAGAGATTCTGTCCGACCCTCTTCACTATTACACTCTCAGCCCCGAAGGGGCTCAGGGCCTGATAGGCTACTGGAAACTCAACGAAGGAAGCGGAAACATCTGCAAGGACTACTCAGGTTACGGCAACGATGCTGTCGCCAAGTATAAAGTCGATTGGAGAAAAGTTTCCCTGCCGGCAGAATAACGAATAGCCGCCCGTCGGGCGGCTATTTTTTACGAAAGGTAGAACATAGCGCTCTTTTGTGTACAAATATGGCGCAATATTTGTATATTTGTCTTGTTATATAAAAAACATGCGCCATGAAGAGGAAATCTGACGCACCGATTTGAAATTCAAAGGGTCTTGTGCGTGAAATGGCCCTTCTGACGCACGACAAACGTGATCGGATATTGGAATGATAAAGAAGGCGGGAGCAATATTGATGTTCACACCCGGTGCGGAACTCTTCGACGGAGGCTACGGAGCGGCTCATTGCATGACCCAGGTGCTCAGCCGCAGCAACTGATGTTCAGCCAGCGGCTTCGGCGGACATTCATGAATCAATAGCCGAAAATCTCCGAGAGGGACACTTCGCTGACCGGTCCGAGGGTCTTCAGATAGTCAACATCAAGGTCAGGAATATCTCCGAGGATGCCGTAGGTGTAGGTAAGGCCCTTGGTCCACCGGCTC
This sequence comes from Bacteroidales bacterium, assembly GCA_024401675.1. Lineage (GTDB taxonomy): Bacteria > Bacteroidota > Bacteroidia > Bacteroidales > UBA932 > Cryptobacteroides. The sequence goes on from JAKSKQ010000013.1 coordinate 2,301, forward strand.
TGTGTAGCGGTGATATCGGCAAGGGTGAGAGTGTCGGCACCTTCATAGATAAGACGGTCAAGCGGTTCATCAAGGCCCAGACGGCGGCAGTAAGTATAACTGTCAAGAACTGCCGCGCCCACAGTACGCTGGGTACGGAGACGTCCGATAAGTGCCTCCTTGGCAATTGTGAACGCAGCCTCGGACTCCGGCATATCATTGATGATGCTGTCGAAAGCCTCGATGGCGGTCTTCATCTTGTCATTCTGGGTGGCTATGAATGCGCAGAAACCGTATTCGTCCGTGGCAAAAGAAGGATTGAAAAGGCGCGCCCAGGCGGAATACGCAAGGCCGCGGGCCTCACGCATCTCCTGGAATACGATTGTATTCATGCCGCCTCCGAAATACTCGTTGTAAAGTTCCAGAGCGGCGGCATCTTCGAGAGACAGGCTCCTGCCGAGATTGCTGAACTGATAATAATAGATTTGTTTCGCGTCATACTGGGTCAGAATCACCCGGCTCCGGGAAGTTGGAAGCATCCGGGGATTGACTTCAGGAAGGACTTCGGCATCATCCGACACTTCGTGGCAGTCGTTCAGGGCTTCCTTCAATTTCATCTCTGACACAGGGCCGTAGTACTTCACAGTATGTCCCTTGGAATATACCTCACGGATTTTTGACAGCAACTGTTCCGAAGTAAGGGCAAGGACCTCGTCATTTGTGAGAGTTGTCCTGCGGATGAAATCACCTCCATAGTACATATAGCGCTTGAGGGCGCGGAAACAGGCCATCTGGTTGGTCTTGGTATCTTCGCGGTCCTTGAGTATGTCCTGCTTGAGTCCATCGAGGATTTCCTCGTCAGGCTCCGCATGGAGAATCAGGTCTTCCACAATCCCGGCTGCCTCCTCCATGTTCTCGGAAAGACCGCTGACTGAAATCACAGTCCGGGTCCCGACCGAGAAAGAATAATCGCAGGCCAATTTATACATTTCGGATGCAATTTCTTCTGCATCACGGTCTTCAGTACCGAGATAACTCAAATAATCGAAAGCGATGGAAAGCTCGGGATCGGTTTCCCGGCCGGCATTGTACTCATAACTGAGGTCGAACACATCGTTGACGGTATTTTTCTTATAAAGGACCTCTACGGCCGGAGCGATATCGAATTTCTTCATATCACGGTCAAAATCCACGAACACAGGCTCAATCGGAGTCACCTGCACCGCCTTAATCTCTGCGAGGAAGTCGCTTTCCATGTCGCGGTTGGTGACAATCGGAGTGATGGCGGGAGCGGAAATCTTCTTCACCGAATCATCGGTTCCCTGCCTCTTGTACACTGCCACATAATTGTTTTCTCCAAGATATTCCCTGGCGAAGGATATCACATCTTCCCTGGTCACATTTTCAAGTCTGCGGATTCTGCTGCATGCGTCCTTCCATGAAATTCCGTCGATAAAGGCATCCACATACTGCACAGCCCTGGATGAGTTGTCCTCCAGAGCCTGCTGTTTCTCGAGTTTGATGTTATTGATGACGGCAGATATTATATCGTCGTCGAAATCACCGCTTCTGAGACGGGCAACCTCCCCGAGGGCCAGGTCTCGGATCTGTTCGAGGGTCTGTCCCTGCTTCGGGTAGCCGAATATCAGGAACTGGCTGTAATCAGGCTGCGGCTCATAGCCGGCAACCATCTGCAAAGCCTTCTGCTGCTGGTTGATATCAAGATCGACAAGGCCCGCCTGGCCGTTGTAGAGTATGGAGCCGACAATCTCGGCCACTGCCGCAGTCTTGAGATCCGCAGCGCCGGGAAGCCTCCAGCCGAGAGCAACATACTCGGCCTCAAGTCCATAGACATCACGATTAATAGGCTCGGCTATCGGTTCTTCCTTTTCAAACTCAAGGACAGGAATTTCAGGATTGGGCTCCCAGTCGCCGAAATACTTCTCGATTGCGCTGACCATATCGTCCGGATTGAAATCGCCCGATACACAGATGCGGATATTGTTGGGCACATAATATGTGTCGTGATATTTCTTCACATTGGTGATGGAGGGATTCTTCAGATGCTCCTGAGTGCCGAGAGTAGTCTGCTTTCCGTAGGGATGATTGGGGAAAAGAGCCGCGTCGAGAGCTTGCCAGACCTTGCGGCTGTCCTTCGTGAGGGACATGTTCTTCTCCTCGTAGATGGTCTCCAATTCGGTATGGAAGCCGCGGATTACAGAATTGCGGAAACGGTCAGCCTGTATCCTTGCCCACGAATCAATCTGGTTGGAAGGAATGTCTTCGGTATAGACAGTCTCATCGGCGGATGTCCAGGCATTGGTGCCGTCGGCGCCTATGAGGGCCATCAGTTTGTCATATTCATTGGGGATGGCAATTTTGGAAGCCTCGAAACTTATGGAATCTATCCTGTGGTATATGGCAGCGCGGGCGGTTTCGTCTGTTGTAGAGCGGTACTGTTCGAAAAGTTGCTCGATCTCATCGAGCAGAGGCTCTTCGGCCGCATAGTCACTGGTTCCGAACTGCCGGGTACCCTTGAACATAAGGTGTTCGAAATAATGTGCCAGACCCGTGGTCCGGGCAGGATCATTCTTGCTTCCCACCTTCACGGCGATGTATGTCTGAATTCTCGGTTGCTCCTTATTGACAGACATATAGACCTGAAGTCCGTTGTCAAGAGTGTAAATTCTGGTGCCGAGAGGGTCTCCGCACACCGTCTCATAACGGCTGCAAGCGCCAAAGCACATAAGTCCTGCGGCAAGCAGGATGGCCAGTGAAAACTTTTTCATTTTTTTCGATTTTTATCCAGCAAATTTACTCAAAATTTTGCATTCCCCATTTCGGAGCGCGAAGCGCGGAACCTTTTCCGCCTCGCGGCCGAAGAAGGTGCCGTCAATCTAGAACACCAGGGCGATGCTTATGCAGTGGCCGGAAAATCTGGAGTCGAAGTCCTTGTAGAGATTGGTGAAACTGCGGATGTAGTTGTAGCCGAGGTAGAATCCCCCGAATGCGAATCCCCCGCCGAGCTGCATTCCGGCGACACCCACATTGAATACCCCGTTCTTCAAGAGATCATAAGTTCCCGAAGAATTCTTTCCACCGGCGGCGAGATTAACTCCACCGAAAACTCCGGCGTTGAATCTGAGCACATTGAGGCGCACGACAAAATCAAGCGGAACTGAGAGATTGGCCACGCCGACCGAGTTGGATGAATCTTCAAATGTGGCGGCGTACAGGAAATCAAGCCCGACAGAGCATCCGGCAGTACCGCCGAAATAGCGCTTCCAATTGGCACCGACGGCAAGGGCTTCCACCCCGTTCCCATAATTTTCACCGGCAGACGTGAGCGGAATGAGACATAGTCCCAGAAGATTGTCCGGCTTGTCGGAACTTAAAAAAGAAGAACCGCTTCTCCTCGTGGAGGGAGCCGTGCGGGAATCGGATGAAGACTGATAAGAGGATGACTGACCGCCAGGCACCGGCTGGGTACGGGTCCCACTTGTGCCGGTTGGCGCCGGAGAAAGGGAAAGAGCCTCGTTTACAGAAGTGATTTCTCCCTCCTTCACATTGACAGTCAGGTTTTTAGTCTTATATCCCTCCTTGCTGAGGGTGACAGTATGTTCGCCTATGAGAATTTTGGATTTGTACAGAGGAGTAGTGCCGGCCTTCTCTCCATCTATCAACACTGAAACTTTGCCGTTGGACGAGTCGATGTTCAATCCTCCGTAAATAGGGGTCAGCGCCGGGAAACTGATGGCTGTACGGCTGCCGGAGGACAAGGTCTCCGAACGGTATGCAGTCACATGCGAAGCTTTGCTTATCTCGAAAGAATAAGCCCCGTACTCGAGTTCTCCGGTCCATGGAAGGGTACCGAGCAATTCCCCGTTGGCCTTGACGGTGGCGCCGCTGTCACCGGAAAGTGTGAAAACCTTGAAGGCAGGCACCATCTTGGGAGAATATGTGATATCCTGTCCGGGGGCTATCTCGAAAGTGTCCGAGCAGGTCTGATATTTAGTCTGGAGGACCTTCACCGTGTGGGAGCCGGCGCGGACTTTCGCCTTGTCGATAGGCACCGTACCAACCTGACGGTCATCAATATAAACCACGGCATCCTTGAGAACCGAAGTGGAAGGAATTGAAAAATACCCGAAAGTGGGCACCAGAGTCAGGGCCACTGTTGTACTGTTGTCGGGGTCATTCACTGTCACATCACCTTCAACACTTTCATACCTGGCGCAACTCACTTTGTAGTGATATGTCCCGAAATTCACGAATTTTTTCGCGATGCCGTCCTTTACCTCGACCAGTTCTCCTTCGAGTTCCACTGCGGCCTCGGCCGGGCTGACCTCGAACACGAGCCACTGCTGGGTGGCATCGGGATCATAGACAAAATGTCCGCTGGCACCGACAAGCTGCATCACATAAGTCCTGGCCTTCTCGACTTTCACCGGGAAATTATATGTCATTGTGCCGAACTGAGGGTGACGGATGGTGACTTTCTTCACGCCGAAAGGGACATAAATCCATATTTCACCGACTTTCTGTTCTATCCTCACAGCCTGGAGCTGGCCGAAGTCCCACGCAAATCCGGTCTGGGAAGTCTGCACACGGATAAGAGCGCACTTATCTCCGTTGAGGTCAGTGACACAGGTCCCGGGCACATCGGCGGTATTGTCCGCCTCCACCAGATAAAAGTCCCTGACAGAGACATTCTGTCCGGAAACTCCGGTACAATGAAGCACGAGCATCAGTATGAATATGGCAAACTTTTTCATCTGTTCGACGTGTAAGGGCCGGTTCAGCCGTTGTTCATGTTGTCTTCCACGAATTTTTTTAGAGCATCCCCCTTGAGAGTCTCACGCAGAGATTCATCATGGAAATCAGAGAGATATTTGATATAAAAATCAACTACACCGTCGGAGAACACCCCGGCGGAAGTATATATTTCGCGGTCCTTGTCCAATTCGGCGGCAGCTTCCGCGCAGGAAGCGGGAAGTTGTTCGAGAGACTCCTGAAGTGCCTTGTTGGCGGCATCGTGGATGTTCACGCCCAGACCGACATAGGTCTTTTCGGCAACTTCAAGGGCCTGCGGCGCTTCGAAACCGTGACGAGCCGCACAACACAGGGCGGCCATCAGCAGATATGTGTCCGCAAAGCCGTCGGAAGCCCTCCACTCAAAGGTCTGTTTGTCGCAGAAATCCTGTTCGCAAGGAGTCTCGAGAGGATTGCAAAGAGCGGACATATCCTGCTTCTTAAGCCATCCCAGAGGCACCCTGACAAGGGCGCTGCGGTTGGAGAAAGACCAGCACAGGGAGGTGGGAGCCTCCTGATGAGGGACCAGCCGCATGAATGAAAGCGGATGAGGATTGCCGAAAGCGGGAAGGGAGGTCCCGGCCATCATGAAGCCGGCGATTACCCGGCGCGCCTCCTCGGTAAGGGAACCGTCACGGACTGTGGCGCAGCGTCCTTCAAGATCGGTAAGCTTGCAGTGGACATGCATCCCGGAGCCGGCCTTGCCGGCAGTGATTTTGGGAGCGAATGTGAGAGTTACACCGTACTGCCAGGCCAGTTGCCGCATTATCCACTTGGCAATCACAAGCTGCTCGGCGGCAGATTCGATATCCACAGGAAGGAATTCTATCTCATTCTGCTCATATATTTTCCCGTCAAGGGTGAAATTGCCGACCTCGCTGTGACCATATTTGATTGAGCCACCGCAGGATGCAATCATTCTCATCGCCTCGCTGCGCAGGGCGGCGAACTTGTTGAAAGGCTCGCTTTCGTGGTAGCCCTTCTGGTCCGGAGTACGGTACAGACCGTCGTCCTCGGCCACAACATAGTATTCCAGCTCGCCCATAGTCTGCATCCGGAGTCCGGTGAGTGCGGTGAACTCCTCGTGGGCACGGTGCAGGATATATTGGGGACTGCTCTCGAAAGGCTTTCCGTCGCGGTCAAAAAAACTGCACATCAGGTCCAGGGTCGGAACCTCGCTGAAAGGATTGAGGAATGCGCTGCGGTAGCGCGGCACCACATACAAATCGCTGCGCCCGGCCTCCACAAAAGGAAACAGGCTGCTGCCGTCAACCCTCTCCCCTGCCCTCAGGATATTTTCAAGATGCTCGGGAGACTGGATTACAAAAGACAGAGTCTTGAGTTTGCCGTCCCAACCGCAATAGTGGAAGTTCAGCATTTCCACATTGTTTTCCAGACAATAGCGGACGACATCCGCTCTGGTGAATTCTTCCTGCTTCTTTCCGAGATACCTCACAATGGGATTCGGACTCATCTGAAATGCACTGTCCATATATTGTTTCTGTTATTGCCGTGCCGCCTTGGCAAGGAAATTCCTTACATGCTCAGTATATTCGGCAGGATGCTCCCGGAAGGAAGCATTATGTCCGTTGTCTGGCGAAATCCACATTTCCTTGTATCCATGAGTCTTGGCTGAATAATTTCTGAAAATCTCCGATGTGGGGACATAGACGTCCTTCTCACCGTGGATGAAAAGCATCGGGCGGTCACATTTTTCAAGTTGCCTGAGGCTTGAAGCCTGACGGAAACCCCATCCGAAGCGCAGGCGGCACATAACCGACGCGGCTCCGACAATAGGACGGGCCGGAAGATCGAACTTCTCCTTGAATTCCTTGATGAACTGCACCCAGACAGTGGAATAACCGCAATCCTCGACATACGCCTTCACATACTCGGGAACATCACTTTCTCCGCTGAGCATCATCGTGGTGGCAGCGCCCATGGACACGCCGTGGATGACATAGAAATCACCGCCGAAAATGCCGTTCGCCACCTCGAGCCAATCCTTGACATCCAGCCGGTCCTTCCAGCCCATCCTGACAGCCTTGCCTTCGCTGAGGCCATGCCAGTGCAGATCAGGAAGGAATATGTTGTAGTGGAGAGAGTCCCGGTACATACGGGCTATGTCATACATCCACTGGTGGTTGCAGGTATATCCGTGAACCAGGATGGCAGTTCCGGCGGCCTCGCGGGAGCCGTCGGTACAATAGGGAGCATAGACCGCGTGGAGTCTGTATCCGTCCCTGGAGACCATGAAAGTGTCCTTCATCACACCGGAGGCCTTGAGGGACTCGCCCCATTCGATTATTCCGGGGATGCGGCGGTCAAGTTCCTTCCAGTCAGCCTGAAGGTTCTCACCATGCCTGGAGGGACGCAGAGCATAATTGACCATATAGTTTCCGGCAATTGCGAGAGCGGCCACCAGCAGAATGACGAATGCTATCGCGCATTTGAAGAACAGTCTCTTCGGATTGGAAAAATGGCGGCCTTGACGGTGGTGGATTGCCGCACCGGAAAGACGGTTCTGGGAATTAAGTTCGTTCTTATTCATTTTGGTAACTGATAGTGATTCTTCACAATCTCACAAAGATAGAGAATTTTTGAAACAGTTTCCGTATATTTGTGGGTTAAATTTCCTCTGCAAGATGATAAAGGAAGATTTATCCCTGTTGGAAGGGCTTCACACCCCCTTTTATTATTATGACATGGATGCCCTGGAAGGCACCCTGTCGGCTATGAAGGCAGCCGCCCAAGCAGCAGGAATCGCCGTGCACTACGCCCTGAAAGCGAATTGCGACCCGAGGATTCTGAAAGCCGTCAGGGCCGCGGGGTTCGGTGCGGACTGCATCAGCGGTGCAGAAATCACACTTGCGCTGGAAAGCGGCTTCACTCCGGAGGACATCAGTTTCGCAGGAGTCGGAAAAAGCGACAAGGGAATACTCACAGCCCTGAAGGCGGGCGTATCCGTGATAAATGTGGAAAGTGTCCAGGAACTTCTTGTGATAGAGCATATTGCGAAAAAATATTCACTAAAGGCGAATATCGGAATAAGGGTAAACCCCAATGTGGACACTCACACTCTCCGCTATATCACCTCCGGAATGCAGGCCAATAAATTCGGAATAACGGAAACGGATTTCCCCAGAGTCATTGAAATTCTCCGCAGGAGTGATTCGCTTGTTTTCAAAGGAATCCACTGCCACGCCGGTTCCCAGATGGATATGCGTTCGCAGGCGTACCGGAGAGTATGCCGGAAGGTTGCAAGTTTCTGCACCTTTTTCGAAGAAGCCGGTCTGAAAGTCGAAGTCATAAATCTCGGCGGCGGTCTTGCAGTGAACTACGAGGACCCTTCGGAAATGCCTGATTTCGAAGGATGGATGGACTCCATCAGGGAAATTTTCAGCGAAAGCGGAGCCCGAATCATAACGGAGCCCGGAAGAAGCCTTGTCGCCGGATGCGGAACTCTCTACAGCAGAGTGCTTTACATCAAGGAAAATGACCTCAAGACTTTTCTGGTCATAGATGCCGGGATGAATAATCTCCTGCGTCCCGCGCTCTATGGAGCATATCATAAAATTGAAAACTTGAGCGCAGATGCAAGGGCCTGGAAAGTTCCGGGGCTGGAAGAAGTGACCGGAGAGAATCAGGTCTATGAAATTGTGGGGCCTGTCTGCGAATCATCGGACACATGGGGAAAGGAACGCCGCATGAGACTGTCAGTCAGAGGAGACCTTCTGGCAATACGCAGCGCCGGCGCCTACGGTCAGGTCATGGCCAATTCCTACAACATGAGAGAGCCTGCACAGACTGTATATTCAGATAAAATTGAAGAAGCAATAAAGGAAGAATATGTTTGACAATTTAAGTGACAAACTCCAGAGATCGTTCCAGATTCTCAAGGGAGAAGGGAAGATTACCGAAATAAATATTGCCGAAGCCCTCAAGGAAATCCGCAGGGCTCTCCTGGACGCTGATGTAAGTTACAAGATAGCCAAGACTTTCTGTGACGATGTGAAGCAGAAGGCCATCGGCGCCAATGTTCTGACCGCGGTGAAGCCGCAGCAGATGATTGTGAAGATTGTCCATGACGAACTTGCCGCCCTGATGGGAGGAAGCAGCTCTGAAATCAATGTCAAAGGCTCCCCTGCCGTGATACTTGTGGCCGGTCTCAATGGTTCCGGAAAGACCACATTCTGCGGAAAACTTGCACTCAACCTCAAGACCAGAAAGGGAATGAAGGTACTGCTTGCCGCCTGCGACACATTCCGCCCTGCGGCGATTGACCAGTTGCATACTCTCGGAGAACAGGTCGGTGTGCCGGTATTCAGCAACAGGGAAGAGAAAAATCCCGTCAGCATAGCCAAAGACGCCATAGCCTTCGCAAAGAAGGAAGGCATTTCCGTGGTCATCATTGATACCGCCGGACGTCTTGCAGTGGACAACGAACTGATGGACGAAATTTCCACTCTCCACAATGCCGTCAAACCGTCCGAGACTCTCTTCGTGGTCGATGCCATGACCGGACAGGACGCAGTTGAGACAGCACGCATATTCAACGAACGTCTCGACTTCGACGGAGTGGTTCTCACAAAGATGGACGGCGACACCCGCGGCGGTGCGGCCCTTTCAATCAAAGCCATCACCGGCAAGCCCATCAAGTTCGTCTCACAGGGCGAAAAGATGGAGGCTCTCGACATATTCCATCCTGAAAGAATCGCCGACCGCATCCTCGGAATGGGCGATGTTGTCTCCCTTGTCGAAAAGGCTCAGGAGCAGTTCGATGAGGCCGAGGCCCGCGCGCTCAAGAAGAAACTTGCCAAGGACCAGTTCACATTCATGGATTTCTACAACCAGATTCAGCAGGTCCGCAAGATGGGCGACATCAAGGACCTTGCCGGCATGATTCCCGGAATGGACAAAGCCATCAAGGATGTGGATATCGACAATGACAAGGCATTCAAGAGCACCGAGGCCATCATCATGTCCATGACTCCTTATGAAAGGGAGCATCCGGATTGTCTCAACGGAAGCCGCCGCAAGAGAATAGCGGACGGCAGCGGCACCACTATTCAGGAGGTGAACCGCCTTGTCAAGCAGTTCGAGACATCAAGAAAAGCCATGAAGCAGATCATGGGAGGCGGAATGGCCTCCATGATGCGGAACATGGCTTCCCTGAAGAGGAGATAGGTTCCCCTTACTGTTTCTTTTCGAATCCGGCAGTGAATTTCTGTGCACGGGCGTAACCGTCGCGCGGTGCTTTCCACATGCTCAGGAATATCACGGCACCGACAAGACCGGCGCACACGAATGTAATGAACACCCAGTTCCAGCCGAAGTTATCCGCTATCAGGCCGACGCCTATGGCGCAGAGTGCCGAGCCGGCATATCCGCAGATGCCTGTAAGACCGTTGGCGGTGGCGGAAGCCTCTTTGGTGGCCTGATTGGCGGCCCCGATGCCGATGAGGGCCTGGGGCCCGTAGATGCAGAATCCCGCAAGAGCAAGCACAAGGGTCGAAACTACCGGAGGAAGACCGGGCACGAGGGCGAAAAGCCCGAGGAAGATGCAGGCCCCCACCATCGAGAAGAAGCACATCCTGTGTGACAGGCCCTTGAATATGCGGTCTGACGCCCAACCGGCGAAGATAGTCCCGACTATGGCAGTGAGTTCGAAGACAGCCACCGACCACGCGGCGCTGTTGATGTCCATTCCCCTGTCCTCGGTGAGGAATTTCGGCCCCCAGTCAAGCACTCCCATACGGAGCACATATACGAAGACATTCGCAATCGACAGCATCCACACCCATTTGTTGCGGAACACCATTTCCTTAAAAAATGCCTTCTGCGCACCTTTCTTCCCTTCGAGAGCTTCCTTGCCGATATGAGTTCCCTCAAGTTCGGGAAGTCCCACACTCTGGGGAGTGTCCTTCAAAGCAAGAATGCACAAGGCGGCGGCGCCGAGAGCCACTACCGCAGGAACGAAGAAGCACCAGCGCCAGGCTCCATAGTGCGAAGCATAGGACAGAACCCGGGCAGTCCGATCTGCTTCGCCAAGGCCGTCCCAGCCTTTGATACTGGCTGAAAGATTGGCTGCAATAGAAGAAACTATCGAACTGTTCCCGCTCATGTCAGAGCCCATATTCGTCATAATGAGTCCGCATACCACCACTGCGAGGAATGACCCGATGGAATGTGACGTGTTCCAGATACTCATTTTGGTTGACAGTTCGCCCGGGGCTATCCACTGGGGAAGCATCCTTGCGCAGGGGGGATATCCGAAACCCTGGAAGTACTGGTTCAGGACAATCGTGACACCCATCACCAGAATCAGCATATTGACAAACTGAGGTCCCTCGTGAACGCCAGTTATCAAATAGCTCAAATCCGCTCCGAAGCCGAAGCAGAAATTCGCGGCCGCACAAAGAACAAGTCCCAGAGCCATGAAGAGTTTGGTACTTATCTTCTCGACGAAGAAGCCGTTGATGAAACGGCTGAGACCGTAGATGAGAGCCCCGATTGCGATGACGACTCCGAAACTCGTATTCGAGATTCCGTACTCGGCAGTAAGTCCCGGCATCGCAATGGAAAAGTTCTTTCTTACAAAATAATAGATAGAATAGACAATCATCGATACCACGATGGTATGCCACTGCCATGCCTTGAAATTGTATCTGTTCTTTCCCATATCAAATTGTTTTGAATTTCTTAAGACAAGCCTCGGCGCAGCGGATGCCGTCCAGCGCCGAAGACACTATTCCGCCGGAATAGCCCGCACCTTCCCCGCAAGGGAAAAGTCCCTTCACCGAAATACTTTCAAGAGTCTCACCGTCGCGGGGAATCCTCACCGGAGACGAGGTTCTGGACTCGACTCCGAGAAGCAGGGCGTCATTGGTGTAGTACCCGCGCATCAGGTTGTTGCCGATATAAGGGAAGGCCAGCTTCAGACGCCAGGACACATTTTCCGGAAGGAGTTCATGAAGCGGTGCATTCACAGTCCCCGGATGATATGTTGAAGGCGGGAGGCCCGCAGAAGGAATCCTTCTGCAGAAGTCCATCATCCGCTGCGCCGGAGCCTTTACGGAGCCGGAGAACTCGAACATTTTCCTCTCCACATCACGCTGGAATTCAAGCGAAGACAGGGCTCCGAACTTATGATATTCTTCCGGGACATCCTCCGGTTCGACGGATACCACCACACCTGAATTGGCGGTTTTCCCGGTCCTGCCGGAATTGGACATGCCGTTCAGCACCACCTCGCCGGGAGCGGTGGCGGACGGAACCAGAATGCCGCCCGGGCACATGCAGAAGGAGAATACTCCCCTGCCCTCAATCTGGGTGACGAAAGAATATTCAGCGGCCGGCATATAAGGCTGCCATTTGCCGCTGTACTGGATCTTATTGATGAGCGATTGCGGATGCTCCGCCCTGACTCCGAGAGCGAAGCCCTTTGCTTCGAGTTCCCATCCGCGGGAAGCGAAGAGAGAGTATATGTCCCTGGCAGAGTGTCCTGTGGCAAGAATCACAGCAGAGGCGGTGTAGGAAGTTTCGCGGCCGTTTTCCATGCACTGAAGCGCCACTGAGCCGTCCGGACGGGGCTGAATGTCAGTGACAAGAGTCCCGAAATGATATTCTCCGCCATGCTCTATTATGCATTTGCGGATATTTTCCACAATGAGAGGAAGGCGGTCACTGCCTATGTGGGGATGGGCATCGACCGTGATATCCTCATCGGCGCCGAAGCGTACCAGTTGATACAGGACCTCGCGTATGTCCCCCCTCTTGGAAGAACGGGTGAAAAGTTTGCCGTCGGAAAATGTGCCGGCGCCGCCCTCGCCGAAACAGTAGTTGGAATTTTCGTCAACAACTCCTTCCCGCGAAAGGACAGCCATATCCACCTTGCGTGCATGCACATCCTTTCCCCTCTCGATGACGACAGGGCGCAGGCCCAGAGTGAGCAGTTTGAGGGAAGCGAACATTCCGGCGGGACCGGAGCCCACGACCAGAACGGACGGAGCGGAAGAAACATCCTTGTACTCGGGCAAATGATATTCTTGGAGGGATTCGCCTGAGAGAGCCACCGCTATTCTGTACTTGTACAGAGGCTCGGAGCCGCGGGCATCAATGCTTCTGCGGACAATGCGCCATGGGCCGATACTTCCCGGTGACACGCCCAAGGCTCTGGCGCCGGCGGAAATCACATCGGACTCCTTCGGGTCCAGGCCTATCTTGTATGCCAGTTCTATTTCTTTCATCTCTTATTATCAACAAAGGGCCGGCATCCGTCGGCCCTTCAGGTATGTGAGAACATTAAAGTCTCTTTCTGATTTCCTTTGACTGCTCCTCATAGCCGGGCTTGTCGAGAAGAGCGAACATGTTCTTCTTGTAAGCCTCCACACCGGGCTGATTGAAAGGATTGACCCCGAGCATATAGCCGCTGATTCCGCAAGCCTTCTCAAAGAAATAGAAGATGCCTCCGAGTTCCTTTTCGCAGAGACGCTCGATGCTGACTTCAAGTTGGGGAACACCGCCGTCGATATGAGCGAGCTTGGTCCCGAGCTGGGCCATGGCATTGCAGTGCTCAACATGCTTTCCGGCGAGGAAATTGAGTCCGTCGAGATTCTGCGCATCGGACTCGATTATCATTGAGCGGTTGGAATTCTTCACCGTCACGACTGTTTCCATAAGAGTCCTTTCACCCTGCTGGATGTACTGTCCCATGGAATGGAGATCGGTAGTGAATACCACTGACGCGGGGAAAATTCCCTTGAGGTCCTTTCCTTCGGACTCGCCGTAGAGCTGCTTCCACCATTCGCCGAGATATTGGAGCTTGGGAGTGAAGCTTACGAGGATTTCGGTTTTCTTGCCTTCATCGTAGAGAAGATTGCGCATCGCAGCATACTGCAAGGCGGGATTTTCCTCCACGCTGGTGCTTTCGCACTGCTTTTCAGCCTCCAGTGCACCGGCAATCATTGCACGGATGTCAAAACCGGCAAGGCAGATGGGAAGAAGTCCCACAGGAGTAAGTACGGAATAGCGTCCGCCCACATTGTCTTCAATGACGAAAGTTCTGTAGCCTTCCTGGGTCGAGAGGCTCTTGAGAGCGCCGCGAGCCTTGTCTGTGACGGCGACAATACGCTCCGCAGCCTCTTTCTTGCCGTATTTCTTCTCTATGAACTGCTTCATGATACGGAATGCGACAGCAGGTTCGGTGGTCGTACCGGACTTGCTGATAACCACACAGGCCACATTTCCATTCTGTACAAAATCCATGAGTTCGCAGATATATTCCTCGCTGAGATTATGACCGGCGAACACCACGCGGGGAGCGTCACCGTCCTTGCGGATTTCGCTGGCAAAGCTGTGTGAGAGAGCCTCAATTGCACATTTGGCTCCAAGGTATGAGCCTCCGATACCGATGACGACGACAATATCCACTCCCTTGGCTTTCCAGCTGTCGCGGACAGCCTCGCATCCGGAGAGGATATCCTCTGTCATCTGTGAAGGGATATGTTTCCAGCCGAGGAAATCATTACCCTCGCCTGATTCCTTTTCCACAACATCAAGGGCCCTGACAGCCTTTGACAGGTATTCCTTGTACCGGGTGTCAGAGACGAACTGGCTGCATCCGGCAGCATTGAATTTGACCATACCTTACTATTTTAAAGCGCGGAATTTATCCACAGAAATCTTCTTTGACTTGAGAGTGACTACTTCACGGACAGCTGCGACAACTTTTTCGTTCTCCACCTGCTCGACAATCCTCTGAGAATCCTTCTCGGAAGCGAGGATGCTCTTTGCAAACTCTTCGAGCTGCTCATCGGGAACATTGTTCAGACCATACATCGCATACTGGTATGCGGCGAAAGTCTTGGCGGCGGCGACAAGATCGGCATGCTCCACCTTGACAGAGTATTTCTCCATGAGGGAAGTGCGGATAAGCTGCCATTTGTAGTCCTCTATGAAGAGAGGGAACTCGCTTTCAATCTGCTCTGCGGTAAGTTTGCCCTCATTGGCCACAGTAATCCATTTCTTGAGGAAGGTCTCGGGAACTGCGATTCCGGACTTCTTCACAAGATAGTCCTTCATATCCTTCTGGAGACGATAGTCAGCCTCGGAAGCATATTCAGCCTTGAGCCTTTCTTCAATCCTGGCATCCATACCGGCCTCGTCGGCAACTACACCTTCGCCGTAAATCTTGTCGAAAGTCTCCTTGGTGAGAGGGGCGGGTGCAAAAGTCTTGACGCTCTTCACTGTCATGAGCCAGAGAGGATCCATGGCAGAGAGTTCCTCCTTCTTGACCTTGAGCATTGAAGCCCTGTCGGTCTCATTCTCGAATGCGACATTGACATCGACGGTCTTGACATCGCCGACCTTAGCGCCGAGGAAGTCAGCTTTTGCAGCGGCGGCAACCTGACGGAGAGCCACATAAGCACCTTCGACGGAAGTCTCGCCCTGTTTGAAATCCACAATCAGGAAATCCTCCTCACCGGCAGCCTTGCCATCGGCGAGAGAACCGTACTGCTTGAGGAGATTCTCCTTCATTTCGCTCTTGGCGGCAGCGGTCACAGTGATGTTGTAAAGAGGAAGTTCATCCTCCTTGCCGAGTTCGAGTGACACCTTCGGAGTGAGGCCGAGTTCGAACTTGAAATCGAAATCGTTGCCGTCCTCCCATTTCTGCTCGGGCTGGTTGTCTGCGGGAAGGGGCTCTCCGACGATGGAAATCTTCTCTTCCTTGATGTAGTTATTGAGAGCATCCGCAATGCAGTCGTTCACTGAATCGAGAAGGGCCTGCTGGCCGTAAATCTTCTCAATGAGGGATGCAGGAGCCATTCCCTTGCGGAATCCCTTGATTTCAGCCTTGCGGCGATAATCAGATACTTTTTTCTTCTTGGCGGGAGCATAATCCTCCGCAGCCACATGGATGTCGAGAACAACATTGAGTTCATCGACCTTATTAGCGTTAACCTTCATATTTGATTATAGTTGATTTTTGTATTTTCTGAATAAACCTCCGGAAACTCCGGGAGTCAGGCGCGGATACTTCACCCTGCGGTGATGCATCTGCTGGATATATGCCTTGAGTTCCTGCTTGATGAGACCGATTTCCCTGATGGAAATATCAGCATCGATCATCTGGTCCTCCCTAACCTTCGAATTTACAAGATGCTCTATGAACTTGTCCACAGACTCTTCCGAGAAATCATTTATTGTACGGGAAGCCGCCTCGACAGAGTCGCATATCATGACCACTACCTGTTCCCTGGTCCTGGGATTGGGGCCGGGATAGCAGAAAGACGGCCTCTCGCTTTCACTGCCGCCGCCCTGGATGAAAGTGTTGTAGAAATAAGACACACATGATGTGCCGTGGTGAGATGAGATGAAGGCCTTCACCACATCCGGCAAATTGTTCTTGTCGGCAAGTATTTCTCCGTCCTGGACGTGACGGATTATGTCTCTGGCGCTCTCGAGGGGAGAAAGTTCCTTATGATAATCGTTGACCCCGTTGATTGAATTCTCGACGAAGCACATCGGATTGACCATCTTTCCTATATCGTGATATATGGCTCCGGCGCGTGCAAGCACAGGGTCGGCACCTATCGATCTGGAAACCGCCTCGGACATGTTGGCTACCTGAAGTACATGCTGGAATGTCCCGGGAGCCTTTGCATTGAGTTCCATTAGCAGAGGATTCGAAGTCTCGCACAATTCCTGGAGGCGGGAGGTGGAAACCAGTTTGAACAGTATTTCGGCGAGTCCGATGGCAGGATAGCCGACCACCGTGAAGATGGAGGCCATCAGAAGTTTGAGCACTACCACCTTGCCGTACACCTCATCGAAACCTCTCATGAGATACAGTGCCGTATAGACCGCTATCAATGTGACAAACACAAACATGCAGTTGAGGAACTGCGTCCAGCCGCGGCTGAAGAATGAATTTGTCACAGAGCACACAACTCCGGCGGCAAAGAACACTATGAACATGTCCAGACCGCCGTGGATGAAAAGCAGAAGAGGAAGAAGGCTCACTCCATAGACTGCAAGAGTCGTCTTGCGGTCGAAGAAAGCCATCAGCAACAGAACCGACAGCGGATAGGGAATCATGTAGAAAAAGCGTGAAGCGAACTCCCCTACAAGGAAAGTCGCGAGGTAAGAAGTCGCAATGACGATGAAGAGGAATAGATATTTGTTGAACTGGACTGAAATTTCTGGTTCGCAGTAAACAATGGCAATGAAAACGATGCCTACAATCAGAAGGCACATCAGAATCTTCCCGAGATAATAGAAGAAGCTGTTGCCGTAGTATCCGAAGTTGTTGTCATACTCTTCCTTATAGGAATCCAGCATCTGCTTGATTTCGGCAGTCACGATTTCACCCTCGGACACGATGACGGTGCCTGCGGTGACTATTCCGGAGGTAGGTGAAATTTCACGTATGGTCTGCTTGTGGATGAGCTGGGTATTCTGCTTGTCATAGACAAGATTGGGAACGATTATTTCCTTCAGTCCGAGCGTCACCAGAAGGGAGTCGGAATCAATGTCGTCAGATTCGATACGGCGGCTGACCAGGCCGGTCATTTCCCCGAGCAACTGTGAGACAGTATAAATGTTGCCGAGGGCGACCTTCCCGGCCCTCTTGGACTTCTCGACATAAATCACGTCATGGGAGAAGGAGTCGTCATCCACGAAAAAGCGGTCCGGAATCACCCCCCTGCCGTATGCGGAATTGACTTTTGAGAAAATCTCCTTCCTCAAATAATCGTATTCGCCGAACTGGAGCCTCTTCAGGGAAGAGAGCACATCCTCGGTGACAGAGGAATCGTATTTGAAATATGCTATGGTTTCCTGTGACTTGGCTCTCTTCTCGGCATCAATTTGTTCCTGAGTCTTGAGAATCGGGAAATCGCACTGGGCCACGAGAGTCGGTTGCAGCCACAGTGCTCCTTTCCTGTAGGAATATTTGAATTTGTTGACGCGCGGAGCGCCGACGAAAAGCAAGAGAAAAAGTACTGCAAGCGGGATGTAGTACTTAATTTTCCTTGGAAATACAAGTTTTTTCATCTGACGGTCTCCGTGCTGGTATCAGGCGTCGATATTCGCGTAGTGCGCATTCTGCTCGATAAACTCGCGGCGGGGTGCGACATCGTCGCCCATAAGCATTGAGAATGTCCTTTCCGCCTCCGCTGCGTTTTCAATCGTAACCTGACGCAGAAGCCTTGTTTCGGGGCTCATGGTAGTCTCGTTCAACTGCTCTGCGCTCATCTCACCGAGACCTTTGTACCTCTGCACCGAAACACCCTTGTCGGATCCGCCGCCAGCCCTCCGGATGGCATCCTGGAGTTCGGCGTCAGTCCAGCAGTATTCCTGGAACTTGCCCTTCTTCACCCTGTAAAGAGGAGGAGTGGCAAGATAGACATATCCGTTGCGGATCAAGTCGATCATATAGCGGAAGAAGAATGTGAGGATGAGAGTGTCGATGTGGGAGCCATCGACATCGGCATCCGTCATGATAATCACTTTGTGGTAGCGGAGTTTGCTCAGATTCAGAGCCTTGGGGTCGTCTTCAGTACCGATGGTGACGCCCAGGGCGGTGTAAATGTTCCTGATTTCCTCGCTTTCGAAAACACGGTGCTCCATGGCTTTCTCGACATTGAGGATCTTACCTCTCAGAGGAAGGATGGCCTGGGTCTTGCCGTCACGGCCGTTGACTGCGGTTCCACCGGCGGAGTCTCCCTCGACAAGGAAGAGTTCGCATCTGGCCGGATCCCTTTCAGAGCAGTCTGAAAGTTTACCGGGCATGCCGGCACCGCTCATGACAGTCTTTCTCTGGACCATTTCGCGTGCCTTGCGGGCTGCCTGACGGGCAGTTGCAGCCAGAACGACTTTCTCGATTATGGACTTGGCCTGAACGGGATTTTCCTCGAGGTAGGTTTCAAGAGCCGCGGAAATGGCCTGTGACACAGCCCCGCGAACCTCGCCGTTGCCGAGTTTGGTCTTGGTCTGGCCCTCGAACTGAGGTTCGGCCACCTTAACTGAAATCACAGCGGTGAGTCCCTCGCGGTAATCTTCAGGAGAAAGGTCGCATTTGAGCTTCGAAAGCAGATTGTTCTTCTCGGCATACGATTTCAGGGAAGATGAAAGTCCTCTCTTGAAACCGTCGAGATGGGTACCGCCTTCGATAGTATGGATATTGTTTACATAAGAATATATCTTCTCGGAGAATCCGGTATTGTACTGGAGTGCGATTTCGATAGGAATGATTTTGTCCGTTTCAAGGCAGATGGGCTCCTGAATGAGACGGTCGGCATCGGCATCAAGATACTCGACGAACTCCTTGAGTCCGGTCAGGGAGTGGAATGTCTCGGAGAGTGTCTTCTCGATCACATTGCCTTCGGCATCAACATCCTCAACCTTGGTGCGCAAATCAGTGAGAGTAAGTTTGATTCCCTTGTTGAGGAATGCCAGTTCGCGCAGGCGTGCGGCAAGAGTGGCGTATTTGTATTCAGAAACCACAAATATCTCAGGATCCGGATGGAAAGTGATGATTGTACCTGTGTCGGAAGCGTCTCCCACCACCTCAACCTGGGAAGTCGGCTTGCCTTTCGAGTAAGTCTGGACGAAAACCTTGCCGTCCCTGTGAATCTCGGCCTTGAGATAATCGGAAAGGGCGTTCACGCAGGACACGCCGACACCGTGAAGTCCTCCGGACACTTTGTATGAGTTCTTATTGAACTTTCCGCCCGCATGCAGAACAGTGAGCACGACTTCGAGAGCGGAGCGGTGCTCCTTCTCGTGCATGCCAGTAGGAATGCCTCGTCCGTTATCCTTAACCGTGATTGAGTTATCAGGGTTTATAGCGACATCGATATCAGTGCAATAGCCTGCGAGGGCTTCATCAATACTGTTATCGACAACCTCATATACAAGATGATGGAGACCTCTTTCACTGATATCTCCGATATACATTGACGGTCTTTTGCGAACGGCTTCGAGTCCCTCGAGAACCTGAATACTGCTGGCCCCGTACTGAGACTCTCCAGTCATTTCCTTTTCATTGATTTCTGACATATTTTTCCGCTTTTTATCAAACTTACAAATATAAGCATTTTTCTTGTTCTTTACAAGCTGAATGTCGCTCCTATCATCACGCTGATACCTTTTCTGGCAATAAGCGGATGAATTTGCTCCGCCATTGCCGCAAGATTGTCACCACGCAGGAAAAATGACAGTCTTCCGCTGTATTTGTACTCGGCTCCGGCATACACATCCACATAGCCGGGCAGAGTCATTCCGAGCCCCTTGCGAGAGGACACCCAGTCGGCTCCGACCCAAGCGCTGACACGCTTGTAGTAGGTATATTTCGCTTTCAGGCCGGCTTCGAAATCAGGCAGGCGCAGGGCGAAGTCAATATCAGTCCATGTGTATTTGAAGCGGGCGCTGATGTCAAGCCCGTTCCAGAGCCAGCCGGCATTGACGGCGGCATGAACCTTATTGTAGCCGCCCCATGCGATAACAGGCCTTGTTCCGTCCGCAGTCACAGACTCCACAGGAGAATTTCCCATCAGAGAGTATCCGGCCGACAGACCGTAGAAGAATTTCGTATGCACCTTGCCTCTGAAGTCGATTCCGGTATTCACCCGGCACATTTCATAGTCGAGAACAGTATTCTGTCCGGAGAATGCGATATCCGCCCAATGGTTGTCCCTCACGAGGGAATACCATGTGACAGGTGATATGCCGCCTCCGACATAGGCTGTGGCACAAGCCGTCTTGTGAAAGAGATAAACCCCGGCATGGACATCCGGATAGACAATCTGGCCCTTTGTGGAATACGGAATCTGCTGGTCCGGGTCCCCGGTATTTTTTCCGGTCACGGCGACTTTCAGGCCCAGGGACAGATTCCAGAATTCTCCGGTATGGACATAATGAGGGGCGGCCTCGAATGCCAGGGCACGGGAATATAGCCTGTTGGAACAGGAAGCATATTCAGCGCTGGCATCCACCATGAGGCTGTTTCCTTCATTCACCATTCCTCCGAGCGAAGCTTTCAATTTCAGATTTCTCTCCACAACCGCGTCATACATGTTGAAGAAACGGTCGAAGAAGGAATTGAAGGAAAGCGAGATGTCGTATATGAGCTTGTGGTCGAAGTCATGACGGGACTTCACAAAACAGTTCACTCCGAGTTTGGTGCCGCGACGTGGCAGAGCCGGAGAGGAAAGGCTGTCGCAGCCCACTATGAAACTGTCAAGGTCTATCTGGGCTCCGGTTATTCCGGAATGCCACGAGTAGGAGAACCCTGCACCGCCCCGGGTGTGCACATCATAGCCGTTGAAAGCCTTTCCGGAAGGTTTCAATGAGTCAAAGGACCAATATGGGCCGATATATGAATCATTATGCACGAAAAATCCGGCCTTCCATCTGCTGTTCTCAATCGCCGGACACCAGTTCAGGTCCAGTTCCGGAGCCAGCCTGTAGCCGAGAGCACCGCTCACATAAAGGGTGGAAGGTTTCTTTCCCGTCACCGGAGAGATTTCCATATCGGTCAGAAACTGCGCGGGAACTCCGGTGCCGCAGTACTCGGATTCAAGGAAGTCGTAATTGACTGAGATGTTGAAGACTTTGGCCGAATCGGGTATGAATACCGGGATGGTGGGCATGACTCTGCTTTCAAGTGAGGCCTCATACGTTCCGGTCACATTGACAACTGTGTTCAGATCATCCGAATTGGCCCGGCAGAGATAGCCGAAGGCGGTCAGACAAACAATAGTAGTGATGATATATCGTTTCATATATGCTATTTTCTTTCGAGTTGTTCCAGACGCGTTTTCACTGTTTCAAGGATGTCGTCGGCATCAGAAGTCGGAGTATAGCCGTCCCGTATGCTTTCATAGGTCGCCTTTGCCTGAGCCCTGCGGCCGGACGCGGCATAAGAGTCTCCGAGAAGGATGAACGAGCGGGCCATCCAGTACTGCTGGTCCCCGCCTTTCTCCGAGAAGGCAAAGGTCCCGGACTGGACTGCATTGAAATCCCCGCGGTCGAAAGAATCCTGGATAAGAATGAATGCGGACTGTGCACCGAATTCATCGGAAGGATCCTCGGCAAGGACGGAAAATGTCTCAAGGGCCTCACTTCGGCGGGAGAGCATGATAAGAGACTTGCCCTTCAGAAAATCAGCCTCCCGGCGGTCTGCCGCTGTGGCAAGAGCCTCACGCTCCATCAGAGACGCGCTGGAAACCACATTTTCATACATCCGTCCGTCAAAAGATGACTTTATCATGCCCTTGACCGCAAGAAGCCTGTTTTCGTTGAAACGGGTCCTGGCGAGGAGGGACTTCCACGCATTGTATGACGGTTCATAGCGCTGCATGGAATATGAGATTTCAGCATAGTTCTTGAGCGCCAGTTCCACATAGGGGCCGTCGCCTGCACTTCTGACCTTGTCATAGTATTCGAGCGCTTTTGCGGAATTCGAGGTCCTGCGGTGGATTTCGCCGAGGTAATACCAACCCTTTTCCGCGAACATGGGCTCCGGATAGTCATTGAAATACCGGGTGAACGCGGTCAGAGCGGAAGCCATGTCACCTCCGAGATAAATCTGTTCGGCGGCATCGAAAATCATGCTTTCGCGCTGGGCGGGGGATTTCGTACCGCCGAGTCCCACCTGCTCTATATACGCTATATATGCTCTCGGATCATTCTGGGACTTGTATATGGCCTCGATTGCCTCGAGGGCATCTTCGGCGCTCATTGTGTTCGGATAATCGGAAACCACCTTCTTGAAATCAGCGAGGGCCTTGGCCGTATTGCCCACGGTACGCTCTATGGAGCCGAGTTCCACCAGGGAACGGGACACATGCAGAGGCAGAGTGTTACGCTCGACCACTTTGTTGAAGCAGGTCCTGGCATCGGAGTAGCGCTTAAGGTCAGTGTAACTGCGTCCGAGTTCCATCAGAGTCTCATCGTAATAGCGGGCCTTGGGAGAAAGTTCCCCGGCGTTTTCAATCACCTCGGCAGCCCTGGCAGGATTGGATGCAAGCCTGTAGCAGAGACCGGCCTGGTAATACGGATAGGCATCCATCTTGAGAGGATATTTCTGTGCCACGGCAATATAGTCTTCGGCAGCTTCGGTATAATTGTTCTGGAGGAACTTGCAGTCGGCGATGCATACCTGAGCCTCGCGGCCGTAGAGTTTCGGCGAAGTGTCGAGGAATTTGCCGAACCATCGGACAGCCATCGGATAATCGCCGTTCTTGTAGTAGGAATAAGCCATTCCGAACATGATCAGGCCTTCCTCCCTCGTGCCGGAGAGGGCATTGTGATTATAGAGATCCCTGTAGGTTTTGAGGCTGGCTTCATAATTGCCGTCACGGAACTGGGTGTCGGCAAGATAGTAAGTCAGCAGTTCTTCCATGTCATTTTCCTCAGGACCGAAATGGATGGCCATCTTGAGTCTCTCTGCGGCGTCTTTCCATGCTCCGGCGTTCCTGAAATCCATAGCCTGGAGGAAATTGGCCTTCATGTAGTTGCAGGCCATCGTATCGTCCAGTTCTTCGATTTCGTCAAAGGCGGCAAGAGCGGCATTGTAGTTCTTCGCGCGGAGGGCGGCCACTGCGATATAACTGTAGATGTGGTCGATTTCATCCGGGTCGGGATACTTCTCCATGTATGTCTTGTAAACAGAAGCGTCGCTGTTCAGGTCAAATGACAGCTTGGCATAGTTCAGATAGGCATCCTTTGTGATTTCCGGGTCGAATGACGCAAGGGCGGCTTCCTTGAAAGCATCGAGGGCGCCAAGTTTGTTGTGGGTATTGAACAGGCTGTGGGCAAGCTGGTAGTTGGCGCTCTGCCCGAGAGAATCGCTGCGGTCCTTCATTGCCAGGAATTCCTCCGCCGCGCTCTGCCAGTCCCCGACACCGTAATACATCGAACCGAGGAAGAAATGATCCTTGTCGGTGGCAGCCTTCACTGTGGAAAGCCTGCTGTCATAAATTTCCTTGGCTTTGTCCGGCTCATTCAGAATCATATAGGATTCGGCTATGAGACGGGAAAGTCTGCGTTCATGTTCCACAGTGAGTCCGCAGCCGAGAGCGGCGGGACCGTTCTGGGCGACATAGTCATAATCCTCGAAATAATATCTGCATTCTATGATGTAATATTTCGAAAGCACGGCGAATCTGGGATCCGATACCGAATATGAAAACCACGACTGCGCGGATTCGAAGTCACGGGAAGTATAGGCCATATAGCCAAGGAAGAAACGTGCCGAGGTCACATACGGCGAGCCCTTGGTGGCACTGACGGTCTCCATACCGGAAAACGCTTCCGCGAAATTGCCGGCGACATAATCGCAATATGCCTTCTTGAATGTATATTCATTCAGGTCTTCCCTTTCGAGAAGGCTGCTGTCAAGATTCTCGTATTGCGCCGACGCTTCGCTGTATAGGTGTTCATCGAAAAGGTTCTTCGCATACAGGAAGCGGACAGGAGTCACCAGGGTGGAGTAGGGGAAGCGGGACAGGAATTTCGTCACCATTCCCTGATACCCGGGGGCCGCGTCGCGCTCGAGACACATCACCATATAACCCCAGGCAATGTCATCCATGCTGTTTTCGCTGCACATCGGTTCCAGAATGGCCCGGCATGCCGCCGTATGTCCCCTGCCATATAATCTGATTGCTTGTGATATCGTGGACTTTTCTCTTGCGCCGAGACTCAAGGCGCTGAAAATTAAGAGAAGAGAAAGCACCGTTAGAAATGATAGTTTCCGTCTTGTCATCGTAAAAACATATTTGCCGTAAATTTAATAAAAAATTTACCTACTTTTGTAAATAATTAGCTCTTGGAAAATGGATAACGCATTGATTTCACTACACGACGCCACCATCCAGGCAGGAGGGAGCGCAGTGCTTTTCTCTGTCAATCTCGAACTATATGAGGGAGACTTCGCCTACATCATCGGCAAAGTCGGCACCGGAAAGACATCCATTTTCCGCACTCTAATTGCGGAATCCCCTCTGCGCGAGGGAGATGGCACAGTCTGCGGATTTTCTCTCAACAAAATCAAGAGGCGTCAGATTCCTTATTTGAGGCGCAGTCTGGGAGTCGTGTTCCAGGATTTCCAGTTGCTGATGGACAGAAGCGTCACCGAAAATCTCGAATTCGCGCTGAGGGCGACGGGATGGAAGAAAGACACTGAAATCTCGAGGCGCATAAGCGAGGTGCTGAGCGCTGTATCTCTCAAGGAGAAAGCTCATAAAATGCCACACCAGCTTTCCGGAGGGGAGCAGCAGAGAGTTGCCATAGCCAGGGCCATTCTCAACAACCCAAAAGTCATCCTCGCGGACGAGCCCACAGGAAATCTCGATGCTGAAACAGCTGACTCCGTGATGGAGGTCCTGAGCGATATCAATTCCAGGACCGGCACCGCAATTCTGATGATAACCCACAACCGGCAGCTCTGCGACAAATATCCCGGCAAAATTTTCGAATGCCGGGACGAATCTCTCAAACTCCTCGGAAATGACGCTCAGGCAGAGGTACGATGAATTCATAGCCTGGTCCAAGGTCAACATGCCTTCTGCGGCGAGCGAGCTGGTGTTCCGCAACGAATATGAACTTATCGTTGCGGTGATTCTGTCAGCTCAATGCACCGACAGGAGGGTCAATCTGATCACCCCGGAACTGTTCCAGGCCTTCCCCACAGTCAAGGACCTTGCCGCAGCCGGGGAGGATGAGGTCTTCGAATATATCAAATCGGTCTCATACCCGCGGAGCAAAGCCGCCCATTTGGTCGGGATGGCTTCAAAAGTCATGGCCGACTTCGACGGGAAGATTCCCTCCGGCCATGCCGAACTCCAGACTCTGCCGGGAGTCGGACCGAAAACCGCCTCGGTGGTCTCTTCCGTGGCATTCGGAGCCCCCTACATCGCAGTGGACACCCATGTGATGCGGGTATCCCACAGACTCGGGCTGTCCTCGGCACGGACTCCCCTTTCCACCGAAAAGGAACTCGAAAGCCACATAGCCCCACATCTCCGTCCTATTGCGCACCACTGGCTCATCCTGCACGGACGCTATGTATGCAAAGCCCGCAAGCCCCTGTGCGGAACCTGCGGGATGCAACA
>JAKSKQ010000014.1 GCA_024401675.1 Bacteroidales bacterium
GACGAATGCCGACAATATTACGTCTGGTACAAGAACAAATGGGGTCTGTAGATTTTGCGATTTCCCTCTCAACCGTATTTAATGGAAAACGCCTCTGAATTTCCATTTTTTTCTTACTTTTGCGGGGATGCTCGGAATAGGAGCAATTATGGAAGAAAGGACTGTAAAACCCTAAACGCCAAATACTATGTTCAACACTAAACGCGGCTTGCTGAAGTATATTCTTTTGAGCCTCATCACTTTCGGAATTTACTCCTTGGTTGTGATGTCACATATTTCCGAGGAAATCAATTATGCGGCGTCGCCGCGGGACGGGAAGCACACGATGCATTACCTGCTGATGGCGCTTATTTTCTCGTGGCTGTCACTGGGCATTGTGCCGCTGGTGTGGTTCCACCGTATCAGCAACAGGATTGGCGCCGAACTTTCGGCGAGGAATTGCGACTACAGTTTCAGTGCGATGGACTTCTGGCTTTGGAACATCGTGGGAAGCCTTATTCTTGTCGGCCCCTTCGTCTATCTGCACAAGCTTCTCAAGGCGATGAATCTCATCAACGCCGACTATCTGAAGAACAAGGAGGCATAAGTTCCCGCCGATAGCAAAATTTTTCCGGAGTCCCCTATGCGGGAATTCCGGAAATGTTGTATATTTGCCTTTGATGTACCTGTCTGATTAAGTGTTTGCAAGTTCTGCAGATCACTTGAATGAAGATTTCCCTTATAGTCGATTCCTTAATTGTGGAATTTTACTTGTTGTTGCTATGAATAGTGGTATTTATGTCAACAGGGAAATGGAGTGCGATAGTGTTTTCAGAATGCTGGGCCCTGTTTTTAATGCAAACACTCCCGAAAATCACCCGCTGGTGTTTTCTAATGAAGATGATTTCAAGGTTGCAATGTCGGTTCTGGCAGTATGCTCCAGAGTGCATAGCCGGATAAGAATATATGCATTCCAGCTGATGAGCAACCATATCCATTTTGTCGTCGGTGGCGAGGTTGGGGACATTATGGAGTTCTTCGATTATTTCGTCTCTCGTCTGCGAAAGGCCTTGGGAGGTGGGATGGATTTAAGCGGGTTCACCTTGAAACTGTTCCCGGTCACTGATTTGTCGTATATGAGGAATGCGATAGTATATGTCAATAGGAACGGCTTTGTCGTCAATAGGAATGTAACTCCTTTCTCGTATCCGTGGGGAAGCAGTCAATGTTTTTTCCAGCCGCTTGCGGCACGGTATGTCCTTGCGGCAGGGGAGCCGATAGGGAACTCCAGGCTGCGGGCTCTGATGCATTCGCGCAGTTGCGATGAATTCAAGGATCTGGAAATGATTGATGGCTATGTGTCTCCGCTTGAATTTTGCGATGTGGGGACGGCGGAAAGGCTGTTCCGGGATGCCGCTCAGTACTTCAACCTGATTTCCCGTAATGTCGAGGTGTATTCGGAGGTCGCAAAGTCGATAGGAGAGTCGGTGTTCTTTTCAGATTCGGATTTGTTTCAGGTCGCGCTCAAGTTGGCAAAGCAATGTTATGGTGCGTCTGACCTCAGGACTCTCAATGTTTCGGACAAGTTGGATTTGGCAAGGCGGCTGCATTTTGACTATAATGCTGGTAACAAGCAGATTCATCGTCTGCTTAAAATCGAACAGAACACTCTCGAATCGCTATTTCGAGCGAAAAATAGCTGATCCTTCGCTCGTTTCGCGAAAAAATCTTCAAAAAAGCGAAAATATGACGATTTTTCGCTCAAAATGTTCAGCTGGCACCATCCGAGGCGCAACAAACCATACCAGCCACCTCCCGGGCGTACCCGATCGCACACTACAGCACCGCATCCCCTGACACAGACCGCCGCGGAATCGCACCTCCCGGGCGTACCCGATCGCACTCCCGCCAATCGCACACCCGCCAATCGCACACCCGCTGATCGCACACCCGCTAATTGCGCCCCAGCTTCCTCATGTCGAGGAGGCATAGCAGCAGGGCGGCGGCGCAGGCGGCGAAGATGGCCCAGTACATCGGCACGCTGGGGATGACGTCCTTCATGGTGTCCGCGCCGTCGAAGGCGGGGATTCGGGACTGTACCACTGATGCGGCGTTGTTCACAAAGTGCATCAGCACAGTGAGTTTCAGGGAGCGGGTCTTCCAATAGACATAGCCCAGGAGACAGCCTATCGAGAAGGCGGCGAAGCCCTGCCATATGTTGCCGTGGATAAGGGCGAAGAAAAGCGCCGAGACAATTATCGCGAGTGCCGGGGATGTCTTGCGGAGAAGTCCCCTGAGCACAAGGCCGCGGCAGAGCCATTCCTCGAAGATGGGTGCCAGGATGCATGTGGAGAGGATGACTGACCACAGGGGGCCTTCGGTCATTATCTCCATGGCCTTTTTCCATCTGTCGGGCATTTCCGGGAGGCTGGCAATCACAGGGTCGAGCACGAATGAAAGCGCCAGGGTGGAGACTGCGGCAAGAAGCGCGCACTTGGCAGCGCCCAGAGGGGCGAATCCATCGTTTCTGTCAAGCGGCAGCATTTCGGCATCGGGCAGATGCGAGGCGCTCTTGGCGGACACATAAATCAGCACAGGCACGAACATCATCACATAAGAGAGCGGCATCACGGTAGCTGTCGTCTCGGGCGAATTGCCGAGGAATGCTATTGCCACAATCGTGACGAGACTTCCCAGTATCATGCCGATAAGCATGAACACAAGTATCCAGAACAGCCCTGTCCAATCCGGGGCCCAGTATGAGTGGGTCCCGAAAAGGTCGAACGAACTGCCCGGACGTTTCTTGAAAAATGCCGGCATGGTACTATTTCTTGTAAAGAGGTGCGGGATAGACTCCTTCCTTTGCCAAAGAGGCGAACTTCTCCACGACTGCCGGACGGTCTTCCTGATATGTGACTCCGAACCAGCGCTCGGGAGTGCTCAGAAGAGCCATCTTTGCGGTGCCGGACTTGAAGAGGCAGTCCACTGCGTAGGGGATGTAGAACTCGCTCTTGAGCTCGGTGGAATGTTCGCCGAGGAAAGTCCTGAAGATTTCTTCGCTCTTGGTGAAATAGTCGGGAGTGAAGCCGAACATGTTCATTGAGCAGAGGTCTCCGGCATTGAGGGTGACATCCTGTCCGCTGTAGTTGTTGCCGTGCACCCGTCCGTCGGCGTCCTTCACGATAACAGTGTGCTCCTCGATATGAGTGAGAAGGCCGCTGGCGTCGGCAGAACAGATACCGCGTGACACTCCGCCTGACTCGGACAGGGTGTTGTCGAGCTTGAAGCCCACAAGGGCGTATTCACCGGTGGTGTTCTCGTGCTCGCGGCACCAGGAGGCAATGATCTTGAAGGACTCGCGCCCGTAGAAGTCATCTCCGTTGATGATGACGAAAGGCTCGTGGATCACATCTTTTGCCATAAGCACTGCGTGGGCTGTTCCCCAGGGTTTCACTCTCTCGGGGTTTGTCTCATACCCGGCGGGAATCTTGTCCAGCTCCTGTGTCACGAACACGAACTCAAGAGGAGAGCCGTCGGCAAGACGCACCGAACCGTATTTCTCCTTGACAAGAGCTTCCATTTTCTCACGGAAGTACTCCCTTACTACATATACAACCTTGCCGAAACCGGCGTTAACTGCGTCATATATAGAATAATCGATTATGGTTTCTCCGCAGGGACCGACTCCGTCCATCTGCTTGAGGCCGCCGTAACGGCTTCCCATTCCGGCTGCGAGTACAAGAAGTGTAGGTTTCATATTGTTTTGTTTTATGATTTTCGATGCGCAAAATTAGCAATAATTTTTTGTTAACTTTGCGCCTTGTATGAAACTCAGGGAAATCATAGGAAAAATCTTCCACGGACGGTTGCGCGGCAACAAACTGTTCATTGTCGGCTTTTCGGCAGTGATTGTCGTCTTCGCCGTCGCCGGGCCGGGCAACAACCTTGTGGAACTCGTAAAGGCGGAGTTCATGACCATGAAGACCAAGCGTCTGACCCGCGAGTACCAGATCCGCACCGCCGAAACTCAGAGAAAGATAGATGTCCTGAAAAACGACCCTGACACACTTGAAAAGATCGCCCGCGAAAGATTCGGTCTCGCCTCTCCGGGTGATGATGTTTATGTAATTGAAAAATAACTTGATATGGAAGCGAAGAAACTTTATCCGATGAAATTCATTCCCCTTGCGTCCAAGAAACCCTGGGGCGGCACGGCACTCATTTCCCTCCTTGGGAAGAAGTTCGTGGAGTGCGGTGAAGACGGCAGCGAGACACCGCTGACTCTCCAGGATGTGATAGGGGAGAGCTGGGAACTTGCGGATATGGGAAAGCAGGATTCGGTCGTGGCCAACGGCTTTCTTGCCGGCAACACGATAAGCGAACTGATGGATACTTATATGGAGGAAATTGTCGGCGACGGTTGTTTCAACCACTACGGCCGTCAGTTCCCCCTTCTCATCAAATATCTTGATATCAATGACAAACTTTCAGTCCAGGTGCACCCGGACGACGAAGTGGCCTTCGAGCGTTTCGATTCTCTGGGCAAGAGCGAAATGTGGTATGTGATGGATTCCAAGCCCGGCTCAGTGATTTATATGGGCTTCAAGAGGAAGGTCTCCGCTCAGGAGTTCTACGACCGCTGCAAGGCCGGCACCGCGCAGGAAGTGATGAACGCCATCCATCCCGAGAAAGGTGATGTGTTCTACATCAAGGCCGGCACTATCCACGCTGCGGATGCCGGTGTGCTCATCGCCGAAGTGCAGGAGTCTTCCGACATCACCTTCCGTCTCTATGACTGGGGCCGTGAGTTCAATCCCCTCACCGCGCGTCCCACCCATCTGGACGAGGCCCTCGATGTGATAAATTACGAAGAATACGATACTTCCGCCCACATCAAGGCCGCACAGACGGCACCCGCCTCACTTGTGCGCGACCTTGTCATATCCCCTGAATTCAATTCGTCCGAAATCTTCCTCGACTCTCCGGTCAAGGTCGATGTTGAGGCTAACGGCAGTTTCATAGTGTATATGTGTCTCGACGGCGAGGCTTCCGTCCAGTACGAGGGCGACGGCGGCGATGCCGAGAATGTCATTGTCGGCAAGGGCGAAACCGTCCTTGTGCCCGCAGCCATGAAGACGGTGATTCTTGTCCCGATGAAAGACGGCACCCGCCTTCTGGCCGCCACTGTAAGGCGCGAAGGGGAACTCGATTCCTACACCGGAGAAGTGATTTCCGGAGAGGATGATGCCGAAGACGCCCAGTAGGATTATCTCCGCAGACGCTCGAACACACTCAGCGGGAGCACTTTGTCAAAGCGGTCCCGCAGCGCCAGTTCACCCACTTCGAGTGAATATCCGTCCTTGAGACCGAAAGCCTCCCGCACCACTGTCTCGCCGAGAGCTGCACTGTAGCCGTTGGAATACAGGTTCAGTACCATGAAACTGTCCTTGGGCGCCAGTATCGAAGACACGCCCCGGAGCATTCTGAACAGACATTCGTCCAGTTTCCATTTCTCGCCGTCGGTACCGTGCCCGTAGGCCGGGGGGTCAAGTATTATGCCCTGGTACTGATTTCCGCGACGCGCCTCCCTTTCCACGAATTTCATGGCATCCTCCACTATCCAGCGGATGCCGTCAAGACCGCTGAGGTCCATGTTCTCATGGGCCCAGGTCACGACCTGCCTGACTGAATCGAGGTGAGTCACATCGGCCCCGGCAGCCTTGGCCGCGAGGGATGCTCCTCCGGTGTATGCGAAAAGGTTGAGGACTTTCGGGACCGGGCGGCCTTCCCCGGCGGCCTTCGCCACCAGAGAGGAGGTGTTCCGGAAAATATATTCCCAGTTGGGAGCCTGTTCGGGGAATATTCCCACATGTTTGAATGAAGTCAGTCCGAGCCTCATTGTCATCGGCTTTTCTCCGCCTGAGAGTGGGTAGCGGATCTGCCAGCGGTCATCCATCCTGCGGAGCCTGTTCCAGGAGCCGGAATCTTCCTTGCCGGCCTTGCTGAATCCTGCTCCGGGGATGAACTTCGTGTGGGCGGCGCTCATCCACTCCTTCTCGCTCAAAGTTTTGTCCCACAGGGCCTTGGGCTCGGGACGCGCGAGGATATACGAGCCGAATCTTTCAAGTTTCTCGCCCCTTCCGGAGTCCAGAAGTTCATAATCTTTCCAATCTTGGGACGGGTGCTCTATTTTGAGGACTGATACTGACATAAGTCTTGAAATTACAAAAGGAAAAATTCCTCCATGCTGTGGAGGACCTGTATTATTCCGGAATCCCGGGCGATGAAACCGGTTGCCTTCATGGTGTTTATCTGCTGCTCCAGGCCGTCGTAGAAGCCGTCGGTATTGAGGATGTAGGACACCTTGTCGTGCAGGCCGATTTCATTTTCAACCGCGTAGCAGAACAACTCGTCCATAGTCCCGTATGCACCGGGAATGGCCACGCAGCAGTCGGACATCTGTCTCATGACCAGTTTCCTTTCGGCAAAATCCTTCACGAAAATCACCCTGGTCGCATTGTGGCGCAGGATGTCCCTGTTCATTGCCGCAACTTCCCGCTTGCCCCCGAATCCGGTGGGAAAAACGCCCACGAGGGTGCCTCCCTCCGACAGGACTCCGTCGGAAAAGGATTTCATGGTTCCTACATCGGCGCCGCCATAAATCGCGGTAATGCCGGCCTTCGCAAGAGCGGCACCGAATTTGTATGCCAGGTCGTGGAATTTTCCGTCAACCTCGGCTGATCCGAGAAATACAGCAACAGACTTGATCATATATTTTTATTTTATCCGCAAAGTTCCGAAATTTTTTTATAAATTCGCGAGTTTTTAGCGCACTTTGTGCGCAAATGATAAATCAAACAATACAAAATACCATGCAGAAAAACATCGAAACTTACGATTTTGCAGGAAAGAAAGCCATCGTCCGCGTTG
This sequence comes from Bacteroidales bacterium, assembly GCA_024401675.1. GTDB lineage: Bacteria > Bacteroidota > Bacteroidia > Bacteroidales > UBA932 > Cryptobacteroides. Next base: position 6,910 of record JAKSKQ010000014.1, read on the forward strand.
ACTTCAACGTCCCTCTCAACGAGAAATTCGAAATTACTGACGACACCCGTATGAGGGCCGCAGTACCGACAATGAAGAAAGTTCTCGAGAAAGGCGGCGCTCTTATCCTCATGTCTCATCTCGGACGTCCCAAGAAGGTCGATCCCCAGTTCTCGCTCAAGCACATCCTTCCCCATCTCGAGGAACTTCTCGGAGTGAAGGTACAGTTTGCAGAGGATTGCCAGAAGGCTGATGAGCAGGCTGCAGCCCTCAAGGCCGGAGAAGTTCTCGTTCTTGAAAACCTCCGCTATTATGCCGAAGAGGAAGGCAAGCCCAGAGGACTCAAGGAAGACGCGACTGATGAGGAGAAGAAGGCTGCCAAGGCCGCAGTCAAGGAAAGCCAGAAGGCATTTGTCAAGAAACTCGCCTCCTACGCCGACTGCTACATCAACGATGCCTTCGGAACAGCTCACCGCGCTCACGCATCCACAGCCCTCATCGCCAAATACTTCCCTGAGGACAAGATGTTCGGCTATATCATGGAAGGCGAAATCAAGGCCATCGACCATGTTCTCAAGACTCCCCAGCACCCTGTGACCGCCATTATCGGAGGTTCGAAGATCTCTTCCAAGATCGGCATCATCGAGCATCTTTTCGATGCTGTGGACAATATGATCATCGGCGGCGGTATGGTCTATACTTTCAAGAAGGCCATGGGCGGCAAGATCGGCCGTTCAATCTGCGAGGATGACCAGATGGAACTCGCACTCGCAACTCTCAAGAAGGCCGAGGAGAAAGGCGTCAAGCTTTATCTCTCCAACGAAGTTGTAGTTGCCGACGCATTCTCCAACGATGCCAACACCAAGGTAGTCTCCAACATGGAGATTGAAGACGAGTGGGAAGGTGTGGATGCTGCCGAGAGCACACTCAAGACCTGGGAGGAAGTCATCATGTCATCCAAGACCATTCTCTGGAACGGTCCTGTCGGTGTATTCGAGATTCCCGCATTCGCAAAGGGCACCAAGGCTGTCGCCAGGATGCTTGCAGCGGCAACCGAGAAGGGTGCCTTCACTCTTGTCGGCGGCGGCGATTCAGTTGCGGCTGTCACTCAGATGGGCTTTGCCGACAAGGTCAGCTATGTCAGCACCGGCGGCGGCGCCATGCTCGAGTACCTCGAGGGCATCGAACTCCCCGGAATTGCAGCAATAAAGGAGTAATTTCAAATGAATCTTCTGGCAATACACTGGAACGTAGATCCCGTCATCTTCAGCATCGGGAACCTTGGGATACGCTGGTATTCACTGCTTTTCGTGAGCGGATTCATACTCGGCTACTATATCTTCACATGGTTCCTCAATCGTGAGAAGGTGGACATCAAGGTCCTGGACCCTCTGCTCTACACTCTTCTTATCGCGACAATCGTGGGATCTCGTCTGGGGCATTGCATCTTTTATCAGCCGGATTATTATTTCGGGAGCCCCGAGGGCTTTCTCGAGATTTTCCAGCCGTGGAAAGGCGGACTCGCGAGTCATGGTGGCGCAATCGCCATCATGCTTGCGATGATCTGGTATGCCCGCCGCTACGGCCGCACCGCCGGCTTTGACTATTTCTGGATTATGGACCGCCTTGTCATTACCGTATGTTTTGCCGGGGCGGCCATAAGGCTGGGAAATCTGTTCAATTCAGAAATTTACGGAGATGCGACCACTCTCCCCTGGGGGTTCATCTTCGAACGCAACGGCGAAGTCCTGCCGAAGCACCCTACACAGCTCTACGAGGCCTTCAGTTATCTTGTCCTCGGATTCATCCTGCTGTGGATTTACAAAGTGCATCTCGACAGACTCAAGAGGGGAGAACTTTTTGCCATTTTCATGATGGCTCTTTTCGGCATAAGGTTCATGATAGAGTTCATCAAGGAGCCCCAGGTCGGATTCGAGGAGCAGATGGTCCTCAATATGGGACAGATTCTCAGCATCCCCTGTATCCTTTTCGGACTCATTGTGTTGATATGGAGTCTCAAGCAGGCTTGTCCGGCAGCGTCGGACAATCTCATTGCCCAGCAGAAAAAGAGCGAGAAAAGAAAGACCCTGAAGGCATAATTTTTGCTTTAAGGGCCTTCTTGTTTTGTTAAGATATTAGAAAGATAATAGTGATGAAGAAATTTTGTTTGATTATTGCCGGCGTGACGCTGTTTTCTGCGGTCATGTCCGCGCAGGAGACAGTTCCTGCGGATTCGGTGGCCGTGAGTGGGGATTCGGTTCTTGTACTGAATCTCGAGAATGCACTCAAGGTCGCCTTGAGCGAGAATGTTTCCGTGAAGGTCGCTGACAAGGAAGTCAAGCGCACCGAGTATGCGAAGAAGGGCACTTATGCCGCTTTGTTCCCGAAGATCGATGCCAACGCTTCGTTCCAGAGGACAATCAAGAAGCAGGTGATGTATATGGACGTCAGTATCCCGGGAATGTCCGGCGGAGGCGCCAGCAGCGGAATCGAGGTCGGAAGGTGGAATACATGGAGTGCGGGAGTTTCCGCTTCCATGCCTCTTGTCAGCGCCCAGCTCTGGGAGAGCATCCGCATCAGCGGTCTCGGAGTCGAACTTGCGGTGGAAAAGGCACGCAGTTCCCGTCTCGAGGCGGTCACCCAGACCAAGAAGGCTTATTTCGCTGTACTTCTTGCCAAGGAGGTTGCCGATTTGTACAAGCTCATGTTCGAGAACGCCCTTGCCAACTTCCAGAAGACTGAACTCAAGTACAAGGTCCAGAAGGTGTCCGAGGTGGACTACCTCCGTTCGAAGACCACTCTCAACAATACCATTCCTGATGTTTACAACTCACAGGTATCAGTGGCTCTGGCCATCTGGCAGCTCAAGGCGGTCATAGGTCTGGATCTGGATACTGATGTCGAAGTGGTCGGGAATCTTCTCGATTACGCGGATGACATCTTCTCCGACTCCATTTCCCGTGAGGACTACGATGTCAGCTCCAACTCTTCGATGAAGCAGCTTGCCATCCAGGCAGAGCAGCTCCGCCGGACCATCAAACTCCAGCAGAACGCCAACATCCCGACTCTCGCCCTCGCATTCAACTTCAACTACAATGCGATGACCAACGACTTCAATTTCAAGGAGTACAAGTGGACCCCCTACTCTTATGTGGGACTCAGCCTCTCCATTCCAATCTTCGCAGGAGGTAAGCGCGCTTATGACATCCGTCAGGCAAAGAACCAGTACGAGCAGGTTTCAATGACCATGGATGAGACAGAGCGCCAGCTCAAGATTGCCATCCGCAACTGCCTTCTCACCATGGACACCAGCATCAAGAGCTACTCCAGCGCCGAGGTGGCTGTGGAGACCGCAACCAAGTCTTTCAAGATAGTCGAGACTTCATACCAGGTGGGCCGCGCCACGATTACGGACCTTGATGATGCCCGTCTCGCGCTTCTGCAGGCGGCCTTGAGCAAGACACAGGCGGTATATACATACATTTCCACAAAAGCCGATCTGGAACAGATTCTCGGCGTGGACTATTCGGTTGAAAATGAATAACATGAAGATAGATATGAAAAGAATTGCAATTGCAGCGCTCGCCGCTCTCACCCTTGTTTCCTGCGGCGGCAACAACAAAGTGACAGAAAAGAAAGAGCAGCAGTCCGAAGCTCTTCCCAGTGTGAAGGTTCAGAAGGTGTTTGCACGTGAAGTTCCCCAGATTACAGAATATACATCCACGGTTCAGGCAAATGTCATCAACAATATAGCCCCTCAGTCCGCCCTGCGAATCAGGGAAATCAATGTGGAAATAGGTGACTATGTAAAGTCCGGGGATGTCCTCGCGAGGATGGATGTCGCTTCTCTCGAGCAGGCCAAGCTCCAGCTTGTCAACGACTCCACCGAACTTGTCCGCATCCGTTCTCTTTTCGAGGTGGGGGCCGTCAGCCAGTCGGATCTCGACAATATGACCCTCAGCTACAATGTCCGCAAGACCACTTATGAGAATCTCCGCGAGAACACTATCCTCTGCTCTCCGGTCGATGGCGTGGTCACTGCCAGGAATTATGACAAGGGCGACCTTTACACAATGCGACATCATCACTTCACAGCCCAGCACAACACTCCGGCCAAGCTTATTGTCGCCAACAGGGAGAACGACTACACCAGAATCCGCAAGGGAGGCCGCTGCCGCATTGTCGTCGATGCTCTTCCCGGTGAGTCATTCACAGGCTTCATAAACCTCATTTACCCCATAATGGACCAGGCTACCCACACTTTTACGGTCGAGGTTCAGGTTCCCAACAAGGACCGCAGGCTCCGTCCGGGAATGTACGCCAAGGTCTATGTCGATTACGGTAGCAACCACAGCGTGGTAGTTCCCGATGTGGCTGTCAGCCGTCTTCAGGGCTCCGGCGACAGGTTCGTGTATGTTCTCGGTGAGGACGGGACCGTCAGCTACAGGAAAGTCGAGCTCGGAGTCCGCATGGGCGCCGAATATGAAATCCTCAGCGGCGTGAAGGACTCTGAAGAAGTTGTTGTGGAAGGTCTCCTGCGCATCAGGGACGGTGTCAAGGTCAAAGTGGAGAGATAAATTATGAGCATTTACAGAACAGCCGTCAACAATCCGGTCACGACCGCGATGATATTCATCGCGTTCGCCGTGTTCGGAATATTCTCGCTGATGAAGTTGCCTATCGACAACTTCCCCGAGATCGATGCCAGCACAATCATGGTGATGTCATCCTATCAGGGCGCGAGTGCCGAGGATGTGGAGAACAACCTCGCGAAGATTCTCGAGAACTCGCTCAACGGTGTCGAGCACCTCAAGCATATTACTACCAATTCAAAGGAAAATGTCTGCGTCGTGACTCTCGAATTCGAGCAGGGCGTGGATATCGATGTCGCGACCAACGATGTCCGGGATAAGTTGGATATGGTGAATTCCGTTCTTCCGGACGGAGCCAGCCTCCCGATGATTTTCAAGTTCAGTATGGATGACATGCCTATCCTGATTCTTTCGGCCACCGCGACCACTTCGGTCAACGCACTCGAAAAGATTCTCGATGACAAGATATCCACTCCTCTGGCCAGGATTTCCGGTGACGGTACCATCAGTATCGCCGGTGCAACCGAGAGGGAGATTCAGATTTACTGCGACCCTGTCAAGCTTCAGGCCTACGGTCTTACCGTGACCGGAATTTCGCAGACCATCGCCGCCGAGAACCGCAACATCCCTTCCGGTAATATAGACATAGGCTCCAATACCTATATCGTCCGTGTGGAGAAGGAATTCGATGCCGCCGCCGAACTTCTCGACGTGATTGTCGGCCATCAGGGCAACAAGATTATCTACCTCAGGGATGTAGCCCGCGTCCAGGACTCCGTGAAGGAGCGTGCGCAGGAATCCTACACCAACGGTACCCAGGGCGCCAGAATCATTATCCAGAAGCGTTCCGGAGCCAACACCGTGAATGTGATCCGTGCCGTGAAGAGGGAGATGAAGAAGATAGAGAAGACACTTCCTTCCGACATAAAGATCGAGACTGTCAGCGACAGTTCACGCTATATCATCAACAGTATCAACTCCCTCAAGGAGACCATCATCACGACCTTCCTCCTGGTTATGCTGGTGGTGTTCGTATTCCTCGGAAGGTGGAGGGCGACATTCATCATCGTGCTCGCCATCCCTATATCCCTGCTCGCATCAATCGTGTATCTGTTCGCGACCGACAGTACTCTGAACGTGATTTCCATGTCGGCCCTGTCGATTGCAATCGGTATGGTGGTCGATGATGCGATAGTCGTGCTGGAGAATGTGTCCAACCACTTGTACAGGGGAGAGAAGCCGAAGGAGGCCGCTGTCCACGCTACCGGTGAGGTCGGCATCTCCGTCATCGCCTCAACTCTCACAATGCTCGCGGTGTTCCTGCCCCTTACTATGATCAAGGGTATGGCCGGCGTGCTCTTCCGTGAACTCGGCTGGATTGTCAGCATCATCATGATTGTCTCCACTTTCGGAGCCCTTACTCTCGTGCCTATGCTCTGCTCCCGTTTCCTCAAGATGGGACCTAAGACAAGCAGGATACACAAAATCATTTTCACACCCATTGACAATGGCCTCGACAAACTTTCCCGCGGCTACAGCCATCTTATCGGATGGGCTGTGACTCACCGAAAGACCGTGGTCGTCATTGCACTGGCCGTCTTTGTCGGAACTCTTATATGGCTCGGACCGAAGATCAAGACGGAATACTTCCCGAACTCCGATTCCGGACGTATCACTGCCAACATCACCCTGCCGGTCGGCACCGCACAGGAAGTCACGGCCGAGTTCGCTGCGAATATTTATCAGCGCCTTGTTTCCGAAATACCTGAAATCCGAGTGCTCAACTACACTTTCGGACAGGCTGATTCGGACAACGCCTTCGCATCCATGCAGCAGAACGGTACCAACTATATCACGATGACTATCGATATCGGAAGTAAGTTGAACCGTACCCGTTCCAGCGCCGATGTGGCCCAGATTGTCCGGGACGACCTCTACGAATACCCCATCATCACCAAGTTCCAGGTAAATGAAGGTCAGGGCGGAATGGGCGGCAACGCCTCTGTAAAACTCGAAGTCTATGGCTATGATTTCGATACTTCCGACAAGGTTTCCGCTATGCTCAGGGAGAAGTTGAAGGAGTACCCCTGTGTGTCTGAAGCGGTGATTTCACGAGACGAATACACTCCCGAGTACAATGTCGATTTCGACCGTACCAAGCTGGCTCTCAACGGACTGAGTTCCACAACAGCCGCCTCTTATGTGAGTGCCTGTATCAGCGGTTCGGTGATGTCCTTCTTCAGGGAGGACGGCGATGAGTACGACATCAGGGTCCGCTATGCTCCCGAGTTCCGTACCGGAGTCGAGGATATCGAGCAGATTGTGATTTACAACGCCATGGGAAAGGCGGTGCGTGTCGGCGACATAGCAACCGTGCGCGAGTCCAGAATCCCGCCCACAATCACCCGTAAGGACCGTGAGAGGGTGAATACCGTAACAGCACTCGTTGCCAAGGGTTATGCCCTTTCCGATGTCGTGAAGATTGCCCAGGATGTCATCGACCACAGCGAGATTCCTTCAGAAATCAGCGTTGTCATCGCCGGTGACTACGAGGAGCAGCAGAGGACTTTCAAGGACCTCATCACACTCCTGATTCTCATAGTCATTCTGGTTTATATGGTCATGGCCGCCCAGTTCGAGTCATTCATGAGCCCCTTTGTGATCATGTTCTCGATTCCGTTCGCCATCACGGGCGTCATCCTCGGATGCGTCACTTCCGGGTATGCCCTCGGTGTGATGGGACTTATCGGCATCATCATCCTCATGGGTATAGTCGTGAAGAACGGTATCGTGCTCATCGACTACACCATCCTGTGCCAGGAGAGGGGAATGTCGGTTCAGGAGTCGGTTGTCACCGCTGCCCAGAGCCGTCTGCGTCCTATTCTCATGACCACTCTCACCACCGTTCTCGGTATGATTCCTCTTGCCCTGGGCAGGGGAGAAGGTGCCGAAATGTGGAATTCGCTCGGTGTCGTTGTGGCCTGGGGACTTTCAATCAGTACCCTCATCACACTGGTGCTCATCCCTACAATTTACTGTTCATTCTGTCTGGGCCAGCTCAAGCGCGCCGCCAGAAAGGAAGCCCGCAGACAGAAAAAACTCTTGAAAGCATAATATGAAAGCAGTATTCATCATATACAATCAAGCTTATTATCAGGAATTGACCAACCTGCTCAAGGATCATTCCTGCAAAGGTTTCACCAAATGGAACAACATCAGCGGAGAAGGTTCCCGCGACGGCGAGCCCCACGAGGGTTCCCACGCCTGGCCTGTCATGAATGATGCCGTTCTTGCCATGGTGGATGATGACAAGGTTGATGACATCGTTGCCGACGTAAAAGCCAAGGACGAGGCCACTCCGGCTCTCGGCCTCAGAGCTTTCGTCTGGAATATTGAAAAGAACTGCTGACCCGGCAAATGAAAAAAATTCTTACCGTCCTGGCTCTGGCCATGCTTGTCCTTCCTGTAACTGCACGTGCCGCAGATCCTTCATCTGTGGAAAAAACAGCCCGCAGAACCTTGAAATACGGTGTTACCGGAGGTGTCAACTTCACCCAGGTTCAGGCCAACGCCCTTGTGAAGGACCGCGACTACGGAGTGTTCAAGAACACTACCTCCTGGAACATCGGCTTCATCTCACAGGCTTCCCTGAACAACTACACCACTATTTCCCTTGCCGCACTCTACACCAAGCGCCAGGCCACCCTCGTGGAGGACGAATCCTGGCAGGTGAAGACCGGATATGTGGAAGTTCCGGTGTCCGTGCAGCTCGGAATCGACTTGATTCTGTTCAGACCCTATGTGGATGTGGGAATTTTCGGAGGATATCTGGTGAACGCATCGCCGAGAAACGATATTGTCAGTTTCAATGACTGGGAATTCGGAGCAAAGGCGGGAGCCGGATTCCAGGTGTGGAAGTTCCAGCTTTCGGCACACTACAACTGGAACTTCATCCCTGTGCTCAAGACGGATAAAGGTATAGTCAATTATGTGGATCTTTCACTTGCCATATTATTCTGACGGATGGAATCACTTGATTCGATAAAGGAATATCTTTCGGAAGACTGGAAGAAATTTTCGCGAAAACTGGAGATGTCACTGCAAAGCGGCATCTCCCTGTTGGATTATACCAACAGGAGTATTTTGTCTTCCCCGGGAAAGCAGCTCCGCCCGGTGGTCGCCCTGCTTGTGAGCCGCGCCTGCTCTTCAGTGCCCGGAAATGAGGCCTGCGAGGATGCCGTCAACAATGCAGTGGCCGGGGAACTTCTCCATAATGCCACACTGCTCCATGACGATGTCGCCGACCGGAGTCCCCTGCGTCGCGGGAAACCTACAGTCAACGCTCTCCTGGGCCCCTCGGCTTCTGTGCTTGTCGGGGACTTCTGGCTGTCCATGGCTGTCAATTGTGTGATGGGTATAGCGGATTTCAGCAGCGTGGTCAGAAATTACACCAAGACTCTTACCGACCTTTCCGCCGGCGAGATGTTCCAGCTTGAAAAGGCTGGAAGCGGGGACACGACGGTCGATGACTATTACAGAATCATATACGGGAAGACAGCCTCTCTTTTCGAGACAATATGCTCCGTGGCGGCAGTTTGCAGCGGCGCTTCCGACGATGTCACAGCTGCCATGGGCTCTTACGGACGCAGCCTCGGAATGGCGTTCCAGATCAGGGACGATATTTTCGACTACAGCCCCGGTATGGACATCGGGAAACCTGTGGGCGCGGACCTTCTGGAGAAGAAAATCACTCTGCCGCTGCTTGAAGCCTTCGGCGCAGCAGGCAAGGAGAAGGAGAATGCAATCAGGGAGAAGTTGATGAGAATCGACGGAAATCCTGCAATCAGGGAGGAAATTTCAGCTTTCGTGCATCAGTGGCAAGGACCTCTTCTGGCCCAGCGCGCTCTCGAAAGGGAAGTGGAATCCGCTGTGTCCGCCTTGAATGTACTTGTACCTTCGAAAGAAAAAGATTACCTTGCGCTCATTGCGACTTTTGTCGCGAGACGTGAAAAATAGGATGTTATGAAATTTTCAGAAGTAGTCGGGAATGATGCTCTCAAACACACACTCTCCGGTATGGTGGATTCCGGCAGGGTGCCTCAGGCCCTGCTGCTCTATGAAAACGACGGACACGGAGCCTTCCCGCTTGCCATGGCCTTTCTCCAGTACCTTTCCTGCCACAACCGCTCCGACGGGGATTCCTGCGGCTGTTGCCCGGTATGCGGGAGAGTGTCTAAGATGATACATCCGGATATCCATTTCGTATTCCCCACCAATACCGGTTCGAAGTCAGGATCGCTGGCCAGCAAGGATGTGGTCTCCGACATATATATGAACGATTTCCGCAATCTTGCACTGCGGAACCCCTATTTCACCGGGGAGGAACTTTGTGATGCCATCGGAGTCCAGGGCAAGACGACCGACATCAATGTCGCGGAGGCTTCCTCCATAATCAGGAATCTGTCTCTGACACCTCTTGAGGACGGATATCGCTCCGTGGTCATATATCTGCCCGAAAAAATGGGCGTACAGGCAGCCAACAAGTTGCTTAAAATTCTTGAGGAACCGCCACAGAAGACCATTTTTGTGCTCATTACCCACGATCCGGAAAAGATGCTCCAGACCATCTTCTCCCGCTGTCAGAGCGCACGTGTCCTGCCTCTTTCCAGAGAGCAGTGGGCTCTTGTCCACAAGGACGCCGAGTCTGAAAACGACGAGTTCCCGAGAGAATGTTTCAACAACCTTGTCTCCTGCATCATAAATCGTGATTTTCTCGGAGCTTTGTCTGTAGGGGAGTCGCTCGCGGATCTCAAGGACAGGGAAAAACAGAAGGCATTCTGCATCTTTGCTTCAAAAGAGCTGCGCAAAATATTCATGATTCAACAAAAAATGAATAATTTTGCCTTTTGCCTTCCTTCGGAAGAGGCCGATATGGTGAAGTTTGCGGCCGCTCTGAAGAAGACCTGGCCCCGTCAGGCACAGACGATGCTTGACAGTGCCGTCATGTTGCTTGAAAGAAACGTTAACCAGAAAATACTGTTCTGCGACCTTGTCGTCAGGATGTTTTCAATATAAATTATGGACGGAAATATAGAAGTCAAGAAATTCGATTGCTCCAGAGGATGTACTGTAAGCCGCAACGACGAAGGCGAACTCAATTGCACCTATCGTCCCGGTTGCTGCAAGCAGGAAGTCTATGACTGGCTCGGCGGTGTTCCCGTCGATCAGTGGAAGGACATGTTCGAAGTGAGATTCAAGAATACAAGAAAGGGATTTTATGTGAACACCTCTGGCCAGAGTGTCAGAAGGGGGGATTTCGTGATAGTCGAGTCTGCCACAGGTCACGATTTGGGGATTGTGACTCTCGACGGTCCGATAGTAGGCCGTCAGATGGCCTGCCGCGGAGTGTCTCCCGATCAGGAGTTCAAGAAGATTTACCGCAAAGCCAAATATTTCGACATCGAGAAATGGCAGGAGGCGACAGCGCGCGAGCACGAGACTATGATTCGCGCCCGTCAGATTGCCGCGGAACTCGGTTTGGAAATGAAAATCGGAGACGTCGAGTTCCAGGGTGACGGCACCAAGGCGATATTCTATTACATTGCCGACGGCCGTGTGGATTTCCGCCAGCTCATCAAGGTCTTCGCCGAGGAGTTCAGAATCAGAATCGAGATGAAGCAGATCGGCGCCCGACAGGAAGCCGGACTCATCGGAGGTCTGGGTGTCTGCGGACGGGAACTCTGCTGCTCGAACCATATCAATTTCTTCAAATCCATCACTACCGCCGCTGCACGCTGCCAGGACCTGTCGCTGAATCCGCTGAAACTCGCCGGCCAGTGCGGAAAACTGAAATGCTGCCTGAACTATGAGACAGCAGTATATCAGGATGCCCAGTCCAGAATCCCCCATGTGAACGAGTTGGAATTCCAGGACGGCATAGCATACCTTGTCAAGACTGATATTTTGTCCGAGACTATGTATTTCTCATACGAGAAGGGCGACCTTTCCAATATGCATTCCCTTCCCGCATCCGAGGTCATAGAGATCATGAAGATGAACCGCCGTGGTGAAAAACCTGACACCCTCATCGAGGAACAGATTCCTCAGGCACCCGAATTTGTCACCGCTGTCGGAGACGAAAGCATATCACGTTTCGACGAGACACGCAAGAAAAAGAGAAGAAACCGTTCACGAGGCAAACATGGGACACGATAAACTGCGCAAGTTCGAAGAGAACAAGTCTTTCGGCTGTCTGGTCCAGCCCTCCACCGAGGATGTCCTTCACAAGGATCACCCTTTGAAGGGGCGCTGGGCGGCTGATTTCTTCCATAACGGCAATCCCATAGTTCTGGAAATAGGCTGCGGCAAGGGCGAATATACGATTGCCCTGGCTCTGCGGCATCCGGACATCAACTATATCGGAATAGATATCAAAGGGGCGCGTCTCTGGAAAGGGGCCAAGTATGCCACGGAGAACAAGATGCCGAATGTGGGCTTCCTGCGCACAAGGGTGGAGTTCATAACATCACTGTTCGGCCCGGGAGAGGTCAGCGGAATATGGATAACCTTCGCCGACCCGCAGATTCGCCGGGAGAATCTCCGCCTGACATCGCCCCGCTTCCTTTCGAGGTATTCCTCCTTCCTGAAGGACGGTGCCGCAATCAACCTCAAGACCGACAGCCGGTATCTTCACGAATACACCCTGGCCCTGGCAAGGCAGAATTCCCTCAAGGTTCTTTCCCGCACTGCCGATCTCTACAGCGGTGCGCCTTCCGATTTTCCTTCGATACAGGATCCGGAGGCCCTTTTCGAAGTTCAGACCTTCTACGAACAGCACTTCCTCGCACAGGGATTCAAAATTACTTTCCTCAGTTTCTCTCTGGAGGGGAAAACGGAATTCGTAAGCCCCGACTGGGATGAGGACTCATTTATAAACGAAAATCATCAGGCTTTTGCCATAGGACTATGAAACGGATACTGATTTCAGCCATTGCACTGCTGCTGGCACTGACCTCCTGCATCAAGGAAACCGGAAATAATCCGATAAAGGAACTTCCGCAGGTCGGTGTGACACTTGTTTCAATAGATAATATCACAGCCACTTCCGCAATTGTGAAGGGGCAGGTTTCTTACCCTGAGGATTCGGACAGAGATCTATATGTTTTGGGTGCCCTGTATTACCTGGCGGAGAAGAATGTTCTGGAAAGTATGGACGTCTATACCACAAAAGTGAACCCTGACGATTCCTTCGAGGTCGAATTGAAAGGGCTGGCTCCGGGCACAGACTACCGGTGCGTCCTGGACGTCTTCAATGTTTTGAATTCAGACAATATTTTCAGCGAAGAGGCGGCTTTCAGTACAAAATCCATCTATAAACTGATTTCCACCGCGATAGCCGGCAATATCTCCACATCGGGAGCAACTCTCAACGCCAAACTGGACCTTGGCGGCAAACCGGCTTCAGAGGTGGAATATGGATTCAAGTGGGGTATGAATAAAGACAATCTCAACCGGACTGTCGTGTCGCACAATCTCGATGGCGGTGCCTATTCGGCCACACTTTCGGACCTGTCACTGAATACTGAATATTATTATCAGGCCTATGTCACTCTGGACGGAGCCACTTTGTTCGGAGATATTGTGAAATTCTCCACTTTCGACGACATCTCGGTGATAGTCACCGATTATGACAGGGTGTCTTCAATAAGTGCGCAGATTTCCGGACAGTTCTATCTTCCTTCGGATATCAAGGCCGGCAACGCAGAGTATGGTGTGATTTATCTCACAAGCCCCATATTCAATCTTGAAAATGCCATTATCGAGCCGGCAAGATCCCGCGACGGAGACAACAATTTCACTGTTCCCCTTCTCGGGCTCAATCCCGCTACGACATATTATTGTTTCACTTATGTCTATCTCACCGACAGTAAGAATTTCACCATCAGCGAGCAAAGCATCAAGATAAAAACCAGTCCGCTCTCAGATATCATAAATCCCGAATCATTCAGCAAAAATGGTACTGATGTCACACTTACCGGCCGTCTGTTCATCCCTGAGACTCTTCCTGAACCGGAGGACTACGGCTTCCTTGTCTTTGGTGAGGATGGCTCGGAGATGAGGATAAAGATGCCTTCATACGACAAGTCCAATTGCACTATTCAGGCAACAGTCAAGAATCTTACTATTGATGTAAAATACACGTTCGGAGTTTATGTCAAGTTCCCGTTCCGCGAGTACAACTCTGAAAATACCATTGAATTCAAATTGTATAGCATTGAAGATATACATTTTGACAGGAATTGCATTCTTCTTTATCCGGGGGAAAGCGGCATCAGGCTTGAGCCGGTCATCAAACCCGATGATGCTCCTGACAAGAGATTGAGATGGACAAGTATGAATCCCGACGTCGTGGAGGTCGATGACTCCGGCAACCTCAAGGCGAAGAAGGCCGGTTCCGCAAATATAACAGTCATTTCTATGGCAGGCTCAAGAACAGCCACTTTTACCGTTGTTGTGGATGAGGGTGTTGATATGGATGGCAAATTGTGCTGGTCCAATTACAATGTCGGAGCAGCGTCGGTTGATGCCTATGGCGATTTTTTCCCCTTTGGAACAAAACTGTTGAGCAGTGTCTGGCGCGTCCCTACCGAGACTGAATTGAAAAATATGATTTACGGCTCGGAATATAAAGGAGAGTGGCAGGGCTCATCAAAAGGTCTCAGAGTCTATTGTAAAGGTACATCCAAGAGTCTGTTCCTGCCGGCGGCTGGAATCAAGTGGCCGAATTACGTCTTTGCAAATATCTATGGCTATTATTGGACTTCTACAGATACGATTGCATTTGATTTCTTTGCCAGTCCGCTGAGCATCGGATTCGGTGGTCAGAATGCGAGCTATAAGATGTCAATCCGCCCTGTGAGAAACAAGTAACAGAACTTATTTGTACTGCATCTCGCGGCGCAGGTCCTTTTCCTTTATAGATTCCCTCTTGTCATACTCCTTCTTGCCCCTCGCAAGGGCAATGAGGAGTTTTGCATATCCGCCTTCGGATATATAGAGCTTCAGGGTGATTATGGCAAGACCTTTTTCCTTGACGGCTCGCTGGAGTTTGCCCAGTTCCTTTTTCTTGAGCAGGAGTTTGCGGTCCCTCTTCGGGTCGTGACGGCTCCAGGCCGTGGACTGGGGGTACAGGGCCACATTCATGTTGCGGACATACATCTGACCTCCCGAAAAATAGCAGTAACTGTCCACAAGCGACGCTTTCCCTGCCCGGATGCTCTTGATTTCGCTGCCGCACAGGACAATTCCGGCCTGGTAGGTTTCCAGCACCTCGAAGTCGAAAGTGGCTCTTCTGTTTTTGATTTCTATGTCGTTTCTGGCTTTTGGCATGTCCCTATTTCGATTGAAATCGAGTTTCAATGCGCAAAATTAGTTAACTTTGTGCGTTTTCCGCCTATGAAAGACAAAATTTTCAATATTGACGTCCATTCTCCCGCTCCTCTTCCCGAGCCGGAAGTCATTGATATCCCCTCCATCAGGGCCGCGCTTCGCGACGGAAGCATCGACCTTGTCTGTGTGATGGGCCCGACGGCTTCCGGCAAGACAAAGTATGCGGTTGCGCTTGCCCGTGAAATCGGGGATGCGGAAATCATCTCCGCAGATTCCCGCCAGGTCTATCGCGGCATGACCATCGGCACCGGCAAGGACCTTTCGGAATACGGGGAGATCCCTTATCACCTGATTGACATCTGTGAAGCCGGCGAAAAATATGATATCTACCAGTATCAGAAGGATTTCGAAAATGCCTATAGGGACATAAGGTCCAGGGGGCGCAATGCCATTCTGTGCGGAGGCTCCGGACTTTATATTGAGGCGGCCACCTGCGGCTATTCGCTTCCCGACGTGCCTGCCGATCCGGCCCTCAGGGCTTCTCTGGAAAAAGAGAGCACCGAAGACCTGATTGCGAGGCTAGCTTCTCTCAAGCCGCTGCATAACAGCACCGACTATGACACCCGCAAGCGCCTTATCCGCGCACTCGAAATAGAAATTTTCCGGCAGACGCATCCGGTGCGCCACAGCACCTTCCTGCCGAAGAACACATATTATATAGGTACACTCGTATCGCGCGAGGAGCGCAATGCCAAAATCGACGCGCGGCTGGATGCCCGTCTGAAGGAGGGCATGGTGGATGAGGTGCGCGCTCTTCTGGATTCCGGCATTCCGGCTGAGAATCTGATATACTACGGTCTCGAATACAAATTCGTGACCAGATACCTGCTCGGTGAACTGACTTTCGACGAGATGCGCGTCGGTCTTGCCACCGCAATCCACCAGTTCGCCAAACGCCAGATGACCTGGCTCCGCGGTATGGAGCGGGACGGCGTCAAAATACATTGGACAAAAGTTAAATAATGCAATATGAAGACAAGTCTGCCTGAAAATGCTCATCGTGAGCTTGCTCCCGGGGAGAAATACGAACCGATTCTCTCTCCGGACAAATCATTCAAGGAAGTCACCATCTGGTCAGTGTGCCTGGGAATACTGATGACGGTGATATTCTCCGCCGCGGCCGCCTACCTCGGACTGAAGGTCGGTCAGGTGTTCGAGGCCGCGATTCCCATCGCCATCATCGCGGTGGGACTTTCCACCGCCTTCGGGCGCAGGAACAGTCTCGGAGAAAATGTGATAATCCAGTCCATCGGCGCCTGCTCCGGTGCCGTGGTCGCCGGTGCCATCTTCACTCTGCCGGCGATTTATATCCTGGGCCTCGAAATCAATTATGTCCAGATGGTGCTGTCGTCCCTGCTCGGTGGCGTCCTTGGCATCCTGTTCCTGATTCCGTTCCGCAAATACTTCGTGCAGCAGATGCACGGCAAATATCCTTTCCCCGAGGCTACCGCCACTACCCAGGTCCTTGTCAGCGGAGAGAGCGGCGGCAAGGGGGCGAAGACTCTTCTTGTCAGCGGTCTTATCGGCGGACTGTATGATTTCGTGGTCTCCACTTTCGGTGCCTGGAGCGAAACTGTTTCCACAACGGTCATGGGCTGGGGACAGGTCATTTCCGACAAGGCCAAGTTTGTGGTGAAGACCAATGTGGGCGCGGCTGTCCTCGGACTCGGATATATAGTCGGACTGAAATACGCCTTTATCATCTGCTGCGGTTCCTTCCTTATATGGTTCCTGGTTATTCCCCTTATGAATGTGTTCTGGGGAGAAAGTGTGATTGACCTTATGGGGACCGGGGTGGTACAGACCATTTCCGAAATGTCCCCTGAGCAGATTTTCAAGGAATATGCCCGTCATATCGGCATCGGAGGCATCGCAACTGCCGGAATTATCGGCATTATCAAGTCTTCCGGAGTAATCCGGAGCGCAGTTGCCCTTGCAGTGGGCGAGTTCTCCCACAAGGGAGGAGCCCGGAGCGAAACTCTCCGCACTGAGAAGGACCTTTCGATGAAAATTGTCGTCACCGCGATTGTCCTCACCCTTCTTGCCGTCTTTGCGTTCTTCGCATTCGGAGGTGTGGTGGCTTCTGTATGGCAGGCACTTATCGCCCTCCTGATTGTGGCGGTGATTTCCTTCCTCTTCACCACTGTTGCCGCCAACGCAATAGCCATAGTGGGCAGCAATCCTGTCAGCGGTATGACCATCATGACCTTGATTATCACTGCTCTGGTGCTTGTAGCCGTGGGCCTCAAGGGTAATGCCGGAATGGTCGCTGCGATGCTGGTCGGCGGAGTGGTCTGCACGGCCCTGTCAGTGGCGGGCGCCTTCATCACGGACCTCAAGATCGGATACTGGATCGGCACATCTCCCGCAAAGCAGGAAACATGGAAATTCGTGGGAACCCTTGTAGCCGCGATTACCGTCAGCGGAGTGATGCTGGTCCTCAACAGAACCTACGGTTTCACCGGTGACAATGCGCTCGTGGCTCCCCAGGCCAATGCGATGGCCGCGGTTATCCAGCCTATGATGAACGGCGGCAGCGCTCCATGGCTGCTCTACGGCATCGGAGCCGTTATCGCCATTGTGCTCAATTTCTGCAAGGTTCCCGCCCTTGCCTTCTGCCTGGGAATGTTCATTCCTCTCGACCTTAACCTTCCCCTCCTTGTCGGAGGTGCGGTTTCCTGGTTTGTCGGCAGCCGCAGTAAGGACGACTCTCTCAATGCCGCGCGCACTGAAAAGGGTACTCTGATAGCCAGCGGATTCATAGCAGGCGGAGCCCTTATGGGAGTGGTCAGCGCAATCCTGAAATTCGCCGGTGTCGATTGCTGGCTGGGTGAGTGGAATGCAAATTATGGCGAGGCTATAGCCATAGTGCCGTTCCTCGCCATAATCGCTTATATGATATATGCATCCTTGAAAAAGGAAAAATAGCTACAGGGAGAAAATCTTGCGGATTTTTTCCGTGCTGTCAAGAAGTTCCCATCCGAAGAAGCGGACGGGAACTTTTTTGATGGCCCCGTCGCGGTGGAGTTCGACCTCCTTGATGTAGGATTCCCTTCCCATGTGACCGTAGGATGCGGTCGGAAGATAGATGGGGTTCTTCAGACCGAATTTCTCGATGATGGCAGCGGGGCGGAGGTCCATAATCTCCGGGATTTTCGCTGCAATAGAGGCATCGTCAAGGCCTTCGGCTGCCGTGCCGTAGGTGTTCACATAGATACTGACAGGCTTCGCGACTCCTATCGCATAGGACACCTGGACCAGAATCTCGCGGGCAACTCCTGCCGCCACGAGGTTCTTCGCTATGTACCTTGCCGCATAGGCTGCGCTGCGGTCAACCTTGGAGGGGTCCTTGCCTGAAAATGCGCCGCCGCCGTGGGCACCTTTGCCGCCGTAGGTATCTACAATGATTTTGCGGCCTGTCAGTCCGGTGTCTCCGTGGGGGCCGCCTATGACGAATTTGCCGGTAGGGTTCACGAACAGTTTGAACTCGCTGTTGAAAAGAACTGCAAGTGAATCGGGAAGACTTTTTATGAGCCTTGGAATGAGAATGTTCCTGACATCGGTGAGAATCTGTGCCTGTGAAACATCGGGATCATGCTGAGTGGAAAGAACGATCGTGTCTATTCGCAGCGGACGGTTGGTACCGGCTTCATATTCGACGGTGAACTGGCTTTTGGCATCGGGACGCAGGTAAGTCATCTCCTTGCCGGCGCGGCGTATGTCCGAGAGTATGCGCAGAATCCTGTGGGAGAGGTAGATAGGGAGCGGCATATAGTCCGGAGTGTCGCAGCAGGCGTAGCCGAACATCATTCCCTGGTCACCGGCGCCCTGCTCGAGAAGGTCCTCGCGGTCCACTCCCTGACGGATGTCGGGGCTCTGTTCGTGGATGGCGGAAATTACTCCGCAGGAGTTGCCGTCGAACATGTATTCCGCCTTGTTGTAGCCGATTTCGTTCACGACTTTACGCGCGACATCCTGCACATCGACCCATGCTTCGGCGGAAACTTCGCCGCATATATTCACAAGTCCTGTGGTGCAGAGAGTTTCGCACGCGACTTTGGAATCCGGGTCACGGCGGAGAAATTCATCGAGGATGGCGTCTGAAATCTGGTCGGCGACTTTGTCAGGGTGTCCCTCTGACACCGACTCTGAAGTAAAGAGATATGTCTTCATATTTAGCATTTTTTATATCGTGGTTGCAAGCAGTCAAATCTGTCCACGACCGGTTTGTAATAAATGTTCCCTTTCAATAGGGGCTGCAAAGATAGCGATTATTCTTCAGTAATCAAGTCTGAATATTTCCGGATGAAGTTTTCTTTCCTGAAACTTTCCTGGGCCACCTTGCGGCTTTCGGCCCCGAAACTCTCCAGGGTATCGTCCTGCAGGTGGATTGCCTTCGAGAGGGCTCCCGCGATTTCTTTCGGCTTGCGGGGATTGAAGAGGAACCCGTTGCGGCCTTCGAGCGCATAGCGGACATTGTCGCTTACCGCGCTGCAGACAACCGGCAGGCCGCAGGACAGAGCTTCGGCCAGGGAGTTCGAAGTGCCTTCATAGAAACTCGGAAGGCAGAAGATATCCGCTTCCCTGTATTTCCCGGCGACATTTTCCACCGCACGGTGGAATTTGAATTTTCCGACAAGGTCGTTTTCGCGAATGGCGTCCTGACAGCGGAGGGTGTAACTGTCTTCCTCCCCGCTGAGGCCGTACCAGTCGATTTTGAACTTCTCTCCCTTGTCACTCAGAATTTTCGCTGCGCGTATGAGTCCCAGCGCGTTCTTGCGGGGACATACCCTTGCGGTCACGACAATCCTGCGCGGAACCCCGGCTTTATGCGGTGCCGGACTGAACTCCTCCAGATCCGCGAAGTTGGGGATAGTCACAGTCCTGGGGTAAAGGGAGGGATATTTCCTTTTTATGAAATCCTGCTGCGAATAGTTGTTGCAGATGACCTTTTCCGCCTGCCTGTATAATAGGAAGCGGAATCTGTCGTGGGGGAGGAGTCTTTTGTTCATGTTCCGCTCCGACACGAACAGCCGGAATCCCGGGTACAGAATATGTGCGGCGCAGGCTTTTGTGGAGGCCCCCGTCATGAAGGCAATTAGAATCCGGCAGCCGCTTTGTTTGAGATGGCGCGCCATTTCCGATATGATGCCCCAGTCGGATGAGGCCTGGATTCTGTACATGCTGACCGGGCTGCCGTTTAATTTTCCTTTCAGGAACACCGGCTCGTCCCGATATGTCATGATTTCCACATCATGTCCCTCTCCGGCGAGAGCCGATGCGAGGAGAAGGAGTTGTCTTTCAGCTCCTCCGAGGCACAGGGATTTTATGAGACAGGTGATACGCATTTTTTTCTCAGTAATGCCGTAAAGTTACATTTACATTAATATATATGCAAGCGAAACGACATTTTTGCAAATTTTTACAAAATATTTCAGGAAAAATTTGGTATAATCCAAAAAGTGCGTATCTTTGCAGTCCCTTTTGAAAGGAGCACCTCTCAGGGGCTTCCGAAGAAGGCGAGATGATTGACAATATTGAGAGAGATTAACGAGGTTAAAAGAAGAAAAACGAGAT